>DATDFW010000220.1:0-6848 GCA_036522375.1 Nitrospiraceae bacterium | reverse complement strand
GGTAAAGAGGCCGTCATTGCGATCCTAGAGCCCGGCAGCTTTTTCGGGGAAGGGTGTCTCGCCGGGCAGCGGGTGCAGTTGGCTACGGCGACCATCGTCGATGAAGCTCGTATCGTCCGCATCGACAAACAGTCGATGCTCCAATTACTCCAGGACGACCACACCTTCTCCACGCTGTTCCTGGCCTATATGCTGGCTCGGAACCTTCGCATCCAAGAGGACTTGGTGGATCAACTCTTTAACTCCAGCGAGAAGCGGCTGGCGCGGATTCTGCTGTTAATGGCACATTCTGGGAGAGAAGGTAAGCCGGAAGTGGTCATTCCGAAGATCAGCCAGGAAACACTTGCGGAGATGATCGGAACCACTCGCTCTCGCGTCAGTTTCTTCATGACTCGATTCAAAAAGATGGGATTGATTCACTACGATGGCGGGCTACACGTCCACAGCTCCCTCCTCACTATCGTCCTCCATGACTAGGGACGCTTCTTCCCGGCTAGTCTGTCCACGAGCCCGGCAATCGCCTGAGAGAGGCCTTGACAGGCTCCCCTACAAGGGAATTCAATGGTTTTCTTGCATCGAGCTTTGAGCAATTTTGACCAGATTGCTTTCCATCTAAGTAGATATAGGCGACAACATTTTTATTTCGCGTGGTGAGTACGAATAGGGTCTGATTGAGCAGATCTTTGTCCCTCCGGCCTTGTCCCTATCACCAATTTGGCCCAGCGCTCCAGAGAAAGCGCTGGCCGTGGGGGTTATACCGATGACGACGTTTAATCCGCAGACCTACATCAATCAAGTCGGCAATGGCAAAACGACGCTGACGTGCACGAAGAAGCAGATTCTTTTTTCGCAAGGGGATATGGCAGACGCCGTGTTCTACCTTCAGGTGGGCAAAGTCAAATTGAGCGTGGTCTCGCCGCACGGGAAAGAAGCCGTCATCGTGATCCTGGAACCCGGCAGCTTTTTCGGGGAAGGATGTCTCGCCGGGCAATTGATTCACTTGGCTACGGCGACGACCGTCGATGCGGCTCGTGTCGTCCGCATCGACAAACCGTCGATGCTCCGACTGCTCCAAGAAGACCGCACTTTCTCGGCGCTGTTCCTTACCTATATGCTGGCTCGTAACGTTCGCATCCAAGAGGATTTGGTGGATCAACTCTTCAATTCCAGTGAGAAGCGGCTGGCGCGGGTCCTGCTGTTAATGGCTCAGTTCGGAAAGGAAGGTAAACCAGAAGGGGTCATTCCGAAGATTAGCCAGGAAACACTCGCCGAGATGATTGGGACCACGCGCTCTCGCGTCAGTTTCTTCATGAATAGGTTCAAAAAGATGGGCTTGATTCACTATGATGGCGGGCTACACGTCCACAGCTCCCTCCTCACTATCGTCCTCCACGACTGACGTCTGCGGGCTCGTAGCCTCTTTCGATTTATTTCAATTTTCCCGATGTGCTTCTGGATTTCCTGGTAGGCTTTGGCTCGTCCCTCGCGAGGTTCCCACGCTGCACTGCATAGCGAATCAGGTCTCCGTGGGTGCTCAGGCCCAACTTTTTTATACAGTTGGCTCGATTGAATTCGACCTTGCGGGAGCTGATCTTGAGCCGGGAAGCAATATCTGAACTGCTCTTCCCCTCCACAAATAGCCGCAGTATCTCTTGCTCCCGGACGGTCAGTTTATCGTGAATTCCCGCCGAACCAGCTTGCGTTCTTTGCAGCATTGTTCCCATAGCAGAAAATGAGCCAATGGAAGTCTCGGATATTGCCGGACTTATGTAACGCCGACAGGCGACAACTTCGCGAATGGCTTGGAAAAGTTCGGCTCCACATGACTCTTTCAGGACATAACCAGCCGCACCGTTATTGAGTGCGGTCAATACATACGCTTGATCTCCGTACACCGACAGGATGATCACCTGGGTATTTAATTTCAGACGCGAGAGTTTTTGTATGATGGCGAGGCCATCCAGACCGGGCATCATGAGGTCCGTGATTAACACCGTGGGCTTCCGGCGCCTGACTATCCCAACGGCCTCGAGCCCGTTAGACGCTTCGCCTGCAATGACAATGTTTGGGTCCGATTCCAGTAAGGCGCGCAGCCCTTGCCGCACGACAACATGATCGTCCGCCAGCACGACGCTCACCATGACGCTTCCCTCACAGAGTCTGAGTCATACTTCTTCTGGCAATTGACCAAGTGGCTTAGTGTCGTGATACTTGCCGAGACTTCATCCCATTCCAGCGAGAGAGCCACTTCAGAAGTGCGGCGGTCCGGATTCGGGAACATGAACGCTGAGTGGTCGGTCAGTTTGCCTTCAGCAAGGCCCCCAACGTCAATTTGAAAATTGAATTATTACTTCACAGTCAATTGAATGATGCCCAGTTTTGAGCACTTTTCGAATGGTGACAACTGCTACTCTTACCAGTTGAAACCGAGCCGCTGCCCGGAAGTTGTCAGCCGCGAGGTTGCCAGGGGCTGTGCGCTGATCTGAAGCGTCCGGTAAATGTTGCTTGCTTGGATATGGCAGAGCGTCAAATGCGTAATCTTCCACAGGAGCTTACGGTGACTGTCTGAGCGTGAGTCATAGAATAAAAGGAGGCCTGCGGTGGCCACACGAACACGAAAGGTGAAACACAAAGACCCGGCAGGACAGCAAGAGCGAAGGAAAGCGATCCAGAAGGTTCCGACCGGCATTGTAGGGCTGGATGAGGTGTTACGCGGTGGCCTCCCTGCCGGACGCATGACGCTTTTCACCGGCGGTGCCGGGAGCGGTAAAAGCCTGATGGGCTTGCAGTCCCTGCTGCACAGCGCCGGCGCCGGCGAGCCGGGCATTCTCGTGCTCTTCGAGGAACGTGCCGCCTCCGTACGTCAAAATGCCAGGACTCTAGGTTGGGACCTGGCAACGTTGGAGCGGAAGAACTTGCTGTTCCTGATGGATGCGCGTGTGAGCCCGGAACTGGTGATCTCCGGCGACTTCTCCGTCAAAGGGTTGTTGGCTATCCTGGATCATCAAGCCAAGGCGATGGGAGCCCAGCGCATTGTGTTTGACGCCGTGGACACGCTCCTGCATTTGTACGATAGCCCCTCGCGCGAGCGCCATGAGTTATATGCCCTGCACGAATGGCTGTTGAACCGGGGATTGACCGCGATCATGACGGTCAAAACTGTCCAGAAGGAAGAGTCTCCCTCCCGGTACGCGTTTTTGGACTTCATGGCCGATTGTGTCATTCACGTCGACCAGCGCGTCACGGGTCAGGTCGCCACGAGCCGATTGAGAGTGGTCAAGTATCGTGGTTCTGGATATGGCCGCAATGAATATCCCTTCATCATCGGTGAGAACGGCATCAACGTCATCCCGATTACCAGCAACGTGTTGCAGCACCGTTCCCCCGGCCCCCAAATGTCCAGCGGTCAACCTCAGCTGGACGGCGTGCTTGGCGGCGGATACAAACGAGGGACCAGCGTCCTGCTCGCGGGGAGTCCCGGCGCAGGGAAGACCACACTGGCCTGCGTGTTGGCCCAGGCTGCCTGCCTGCGCGGCGAGCGAGTGCTGTATCTCAATTTCGAGGAGTCGCCGGAATCGTTGGTCAGCAACATGCTGAGCCCAGGCATTGTCCTCGCGCCGCTGATCAAGACCGGAAGGTTGGTGATCCAGTCCTACCTGCCGGAAGCGATGGGAGCGGAGGAACACTTGTTTCATGCCCTGAATACTCTGGATGAAGTTCACCCTCAACACATGGTCGTGGATGCGATTTCCGCATGCAAACGTATGGGCTCGGAGCAGGCGGCCTTTGAATACCTGATGCGGGTACTGAATGCCTGTAAAGAACGTGGAATTACCTGTTTCTATCTTAACCAGGCTATCGGCCCTGATGTCGTCGCAGAGATCAGCGGGATCGGCATTTCGTCCATCATCGATACCGTGATCGTTCTTTCCCAACTCTCGATTGGCGGCTCGATGAAACGCCAGTTGATCGTCATGAAATCAAGAGGCTCGAAGCACTCTGATCGCATCCATGAATACCGAATTACCGATCGAGGAATCGATCTGGTGAAGGCCTAGCCTCGCTCGATACTACGAGCAGACTTCTTTTCTGTCGGGATACAGGGGAAACGGAGACCAATGATTCACGCTAGCAGGCGCGCGGGGAATGGAGCTGCAATGGCAGGAGGTAAGGCCTATGCTTTCCGACTCTTCGTGGCCGGCAATGAGACGAACTCCACCCAAGCCAGGGGAAATTTGACTCAGCTATGCGAAGAATACCTCAAGGGACGCTACCAGATCGAGATCGTGGACGTGTTGAAAGACCCTACGATCGCTCTCAAACATTCCGTCTTGTTGACGCCCATATTGATCATGCTCAAACCCCGCCTTGGGGTTTCCGTGTTGGGCAACCTTAGCGATACGAAGAAAGTCCTTGCCACGCTCCGGCTGATCGGCGACGAGCGATGAGTCAACGGAACCCGCCAGCCCACAGAATGAAGATCAGGATGGATGAGGCCGAGGCGCTCGTCCACGCGCTCAAGACCCACCAAGTAGACGCGATTGTCGGTGAGCAACACGTCATGGTTGTGCGTTTGAAGCAGGCGGAAAAGCAGCTCGAGCATTCGCGCGATGAGTTGCGGGCCCTCGCGGTAAACTTGCAGTTCCTGCGCGAGAGTGAGCGGACCGCGATCGCGCGCGAGCTTCACGATGAGTTCGGCCAGACGCTGACATCCTTGCAGTTGGGATTATCCTGGATCGCCCAAAGGGTGACGCCACAGCAACGGTCGGTAAAGGCGAAAGCCAGATCGCTCTCCACGCTGGTCACGACCATGATCCAATCGGTGAAACGAATCGCGGTTGAGTTGCGGCCGGGCGTGTTGGACGAGCTGGGTCTGGTGAAGGCGTTGCAATCGTTGGCGCAGGAATTCGAGGGACATACTGGAATCCGGTGCCGGTTTGAGACGAATCTAGAGAAGGCCAAGCTCGATCGCGTCGGAAGCGTTGCCCTGTTCCGGATCACTCAGGCAGCCCTCACGAATGTGGCCCGGCATGCTCAGGCTTCCACAGCCACGATTGCCTTAATGAAACACGGCGACGATCTGATGTTGAGTGTGAACGACAACGGCAAGGGAATCACCAAGAAGGCGATCCAAGACCACAATTCTCTTGGCATTATCGGCATGCGAGAACGCGCCATCGCGCTTGATGGAACGCTGACTCTCCGGGGATCAAAGGAGAAGGGGACCACATTGACGATACGAATTCCATTGATTCGAATCCTCTAACAATTATACGGCGGTATTTTTCTTCCGGTCGCTGACCCGCTACCACCTGATCTCGGCCCCATCCCAGGGGGAACAGCCGGCGGATGGAGGGTCACATACCCTTCGGATGTTTTGGTGAAACTTATTTTGGGGGTTTTGTCCTACCGTCTCGAAACGTCACGCGGGCCTTAATAACATTTCGTATCTTCTCTTGGGCATGACATTCGCGAATATGAGGTCCAATCATGACAAAGGTGCAAGCCGCTCAATTACAAGCACATTGGAAAGCCCAAGGGGGCCATCCGCTCTGTGAGCATCCAAACCAGGAGATGGAAGATAGCGAAGGCGGGTACTTGACGGGCAACTTTCACTGCACTGACTGCGGGGAGTATTTCGTCAAGAAGGATTGAGTCTGTACGGCTCCCTCCGACCTTCCTTTCACCTGCGCGACAAACTCCATGGCTCGCTGTATCGCTTTCTCCAAGTCCTCGCCAACCCCACGCAACTTACTTTATTGGGCAGAGATCGTCTCCGCTGATCGAAGTTTGATGGGGAACTTTTACTGCATTGACGGCGTGACCAGTTCCACCTATCTCGTATCATCTCCGGCAGCTCACCACCGAAGTCTGTTGAGACTCATACTCCGCATTGGCCACTTCAGCCTCTTTTCAGTTGGTTAACGTAGGTCCTATGCACACATATCGACTCCTCAAGGCGTTCTCAGTACTAGCATGTGCTAAATGAGTCATCGTTGATTTCTCGCAGAGATACAGCTGAGCGCGCCTTCCAAACTAATTTCTCCCCTTTGAGCTCTTTTGACCAGCTTCTCTCCCTGTAGGGGCACAAGATTGAACCTGTGAGTGAATGGTCATTATGTCCATCCCGGATGTATCAGTAGCGCGCAGCTGTTCGGCGAAGGGGGCGGCTTCGTGTATGGCTCTATCCATCTCACGACGGCAAGCGATATGGTCTTAACCATTTAACACGGCAGGCTCGCCATGCAATCACAACTTATTTCAAGGATTGTTGTTTTCGGAATAGCTATAGCAGTAACTGGATGCACCTCGATTAAGTTATCCGGCGAGCCGATGATGGTCGATCAATCGAACTATGATCGGCTGAATGGTTCACCGGCGACGACGATAGGCACCGAATACACCCCCACTGAATCGGTGAAAAACACGATTACCGATGTGCTCTCGATCATTGGGAATGAGGCCCTGAGGCAGCCGGGTCGGTCCCAGGAGCGCCGCCACCATATTGAGCAAGTCATACGACATCGCGTCAACTTTGGACAAATGGCCCAAAGCTCTCTGGGCACTCCTTGGACGAGACTGAGTGACAAGGAACGACAGGAGTTTGTGACCCTTTTCGTTGAGTTGATACGAGACGGGTTGCCAACAAGATCGACCAATATTATGGCGAGCAGATTTTCTATCTCGATGAACAACGTGAGGGCAGATTTGCCCAGGTCAGAATCAACATGAATGGTCCCAAGGTGGATACCGCATTAGATTTCCGATTAGAGAACCATTCTGACCAATGGCTTGTGTACGACTTGGTCATTGACGGCCCCAGTATCGTGGGGAACTACCGGGCACAG
>DATDFW010000219.1:0-3744 GCA_036522375.1 Nitrospiraceae bacterium | reverse complement strand
GGCTAGCGATGGTCTAGTGCGGGTGATCTAGAAACGAATGGCAGAAATGGAATGATGATTTGTGCTACGTTCCTTTTTGGAAAACCATGCAGGTGAGCATGATCCGCGCCATCGCATCTCTTGTTGTATGCACAGCCATCTGGCTCATCGGCTGTGCTGCGTCTCAGCCGATCGAACCGAATCCTATCGGGAACGCCTTGCTTGGGAAAAGTAGACAAGAACTGGTCGTCTGTGCGGGCAATCCTCTCCAGGAGACGAAGACAGCCGAGGGAACAGTGCTGTCATACTATAGGGAAGCACCCATGTTTGAAGAATCATTTCCCTTCTCCAAGGGTAGTAGGGCAGGAGCGCATCATGGATGTTGGGCGCACCTCCTCATGGGAGAGGATCGTGTGGTGGGAGTAGAGTATAGGTCGGTGCCTCCGTCGGTTCACGCGACGGATCACTGCGAAGAGATTTTTCATACCTGTGCTCAATAAAGACTGTCCGGTCGATCGTGAGACGTGGGATCGACATGTCTGATTGACACCGCGTATTTAGCGAGGAAGAAGGTTCCGACTTTCAGTTCTTTGCGCGCTGCCACACAACAACATACAGAGACCGGAGAATCGAATATGCATGGGAGGATTCATATGGATGAAGGTGGTAGTGGAGAATCTGATAGAGCCGGCCTGAATCTCATGCTCTCGAGTATCAATCGATATCCCTGCGTAGCCTCTCCTCTCGTGGACTAATCCCTCGAGCGTGGTGATGGCTTCGGCCCGGTCTTTGAGGACAGGGAGAAAGGAGTTCATCATCACGTTTCTCGTCGTCTGGTGCACACAGTTCTGTTTCATCGTGTATTCAGAGTTCTTTGTTGCTCGGGCAAGAAGAGAGAACACTCTGCAATGGCGCCCGGCCACCGCCCTCGCATGTGCTCTTGGTCTCCTGGCCTTTAGTATCATGGGTCTTCTGGCTTCTCCTTCCTCGTCCCTTGCGTTGGAGAAGTACGGTCGTCCCTTGCCGTCGATGGAGCAGCCGGGCGACGCGGCGGCACGGGAAGCCGAAGAGACACTATTCGGAGGATACTTTCTGAGCGCGGCTTTTTTGTCGAATCCGACATTTGCCGCACGCCCTGACAATACAGGCTTAGTCGGCCTCCGGCACATGCTTCACCTGGAAACGGACCTCTACAAGCAATACCTGACCTTCTACACTGATCAAAATTTCTTCTCGGATCGAACGAAGGGATGGATCGAACTGAGCGAGTGGGATGGTACCTTTGCTCTCACGGGCCTCGTGGATCGATATGGATGGCGTATCCAATACGAACGAGATGCCCCACTCGATAAAAGCGGACTCAAGCAAGAATATGCGGATACCTTGCTCACGGCTCGATTTCAGGCCATTCAAGATGTGAGCTGGTGGAAAGCCGCGTTCCCCAATCAGAACCTCACCGCCTATGCCGGTGCCGGCTGGCTGTTTCATAACAGTCACTACTTTGCACGACCGGATAATACCGGGAGAGCCCTGTTTCGGTATGTGGCCCATGCGGACCTTGATCTCTACAAAAATAGAATCGTCCTGTACGGAGATATGAATTTTTTTACAGACCGGGAAGCTGGAAACACGCTCAACCCTACAGAGTTAGATTGGATCATAGGGCTAGCGGTGCGGGTTCGCGAGGATATGGAAGTGAGCCTGTATCGGGAGCAGGACCAACCCTTAGATAAGCCGGGGCTCGTGCAAAAATATATCGCAGTTCAACTTCGGTACTCGTTTGATGTTCCTAAGCGGTTCTGGAAGCAGTGAGATATCCAGCCGGTCACTTCGCGATCGTAATGCTGGGGACCCCCGCGCGAGGCACCTCGCTGACGGTCATCTGGAACAACAGATACAGCATTTGGAACGCCTGGCGGTTCCAGCGTGCCAGCGGTCCTGTGGTGTTCACAGCATAGTATTTCCCGTGGGACTGAATCGAGAGGTCGGCTCCCGAAGGAGCGCCATCCGACAGCAGGAGTTCCATTGTATGGACGGGATTCTCGTGGACCGGTGGAGTTCGGGGGTCGTTTT
Organism: Nitrospiraceae bacterium; assembly: GCA_036522375.1. Lineage (GTDB taxonomy): Bacteria > Nitrospirota > Nitrospiria > Nitrospirales > Nitrospiraceae > Palsa-1315. Next base: position 1,692 of record DATDFW010000219.1, on the reverse strand, counting down.
CGACATGGTATTCGGGATCATCATCAATCGTTCGGCCCAGAAAGTTGAGAATTCTATTGAAGCTCCGCAGTCGAAACTCTCCCTTGAGGGGGTAGTCCCCTCCAACGTGTCCAGGACGGATGTCGAAAGACACATCGTTGAGTTTGCCCTCCTCAGTTTCTTCTATCAACCTTTCTCGTTCCTCGGGTGAAAGCGTATTAGGGTCGTAGTTCGTGATGAGAATCTGCCCCGTGATTTGTTTTTTCAGAGAGTAGCTGTTGTTTGTCGGGCTGTAGGTCACAAGATACTCCTTCTGTAGCGCTTGAAACCCTTCTGCTGTGATCGAGGAGGCAGGAATGGTCCAGGTCTGATGATAGACGAGTGGTTCTGCATGAAGCTGGTTCTGATCCTGAATGGCAGAGAGATGCGTCACTACACGACGGAACTTCTCGTAGCCTGTTCGGTCTTCCGGCATATTGCGGTAAGCGACTTCCTGGCCATTCTCCTTGATCCGCAGTTCTTGTGCCATCAGCCGGAGCAACAGATCGATGTCGTACCGTTGCCGGAGCAGGAGGAGAAACTTCGATTCCTGAAACGGAGTCAGGATTCGCTTGGTGAATTCTTCCCCCTCGATCGGCGCGATGCTGATTGTAGGGTTTTCCGCCACGCTTCCGCCGAAGAACGGCACGAGCGCCCTGCCGTCGTTTCCCGTGAAAGCTGGAGAGGCCCCAGCATTGACACGGAAATCGAACGTCGCGGCGATATTCGAGACGCCGGTGAAGTGAATTGGTTGATGCTGATGCGCGCGGGCGATGTTGATGAGCAATTGTTTGGAGATGGCGTCCGTGATCGCTTCGTCATAGCTCGTTACGGCTCGATTCAGCGTGATGGCCGAAAGGCAGCCAGTCATGGCCAGGCTGCATATGGCTCCCGCCAGGGTCAATCGTGCGAAGGATGTTGAACGCTGTCCCATCGTCATGAGATCAACAATCAGGCGATCACGACAAGATTTCGGGAAGTTTGTAGCACACCTGGTATCAGATGCCTAGCGGATTGCTGCGAGGGTGTTTAGGGGATTTGCTGTTGGGAGTCTTTCCTGGGGGGATGAGGAGAGTCTCCTAGCCTCTCCAAAGACCCCCGGTAGTAGAGCTGCGCATCTCCATAGGAGTTCGGCAGACGACTCTTAACTGGTGTCACTCTGTCTTGGCTTTCAGCTGCTTCGCAGAGCCTTTAATCCGCTCCCCTGCTGCTTTCGTTTTTCCTTTCGCCCGTTCCATCGCGGCCTTCGTCTTATTCCCTTTCGCCTCTTCCGTTAAGGCCTTCGCTTCTCCTTTGGCATTCTCAATCTTCGCATTCGCTTCTCCCTTCGTCTCCTCCATCTTGGCCTTCATCTCACCAGCGTGAGCAAACCGCTGTACTCCAACGAACACGAATAGAAACGCCATGGCGAAAATCGCAAACGCTTTCATGGAAGCCTCCTTGTTAAGAGTGTGAAGCGTTGAGATCCGGAAGCGTTCAATTCACCAGATAAATTTTGCCTGCCGAGACCGATTGCACTCTGGTCAATATTGATCAGTATCGAAGAGGGATTTGCAAGGAGGCATGCGGATTTGGTCGAGTCTTTTCCTGGTTTCATCATCTTGTCCGCACGAAGACATCTGCGATGCCGTACGAAAAGGCGGTTGCCGTTCTGGCTGGTGCGGGCCGGAAGTC
>DATDFW010000218.1:0-3896 GCA_036522375.1 Nitrospiraceae bacterium | reverse complement strand
TTTTCCGTCCCGCCCCTCGGTTGTAACTGTTCGATCATTGGAGATCCGGTGACGAAACAGGCGATCGTGGTTGATCCCGGCGGAGCGCCCGAACGAATTCTCCACGAACTGCATCAACTTGGACTCACCGTGAGCCACATTCTCCACACCCATGCGCATTTCGATCATTTTCTCGCCTCAGGTGAAATGAAGAAGGCAACGGGGGCGGCAATTTGTCTGCATCAGAGTGATCGTGAACTGTGGAAAAATCTCGAATTGCAATGCCGGATGTTCGGTGTCGTGTATGTGCCTGCCCCGATGCCCGACTATTGGCTAAAGGATGAGGAGAAGCTGCTGGTTGGCCAGCTCTCCACTGTCGCACTCCATACTCCCGGCCATACCCCCGGCTCCATGAGTTTCTATTTTCCGGGCGACAACGTGGTGCTGGCCGGCGACACACTCTTTCGCGGCAGTATCGGACGAACCGATCTCTGGGGTGGGGACTTCGATGCCATCGAGCAGTCCATTCGGGAGCGGTTGTACACCTTGGAGGATGCCACCATTGTCGTAACGGGGCATGGACCGGACACCGAAATCGGATTGGAGAAAGAAACGAATCAAATTATCCGTGTCTGACCAGTTGGGGAGGTGACCATGTTGACAAGTAAGTGGTTCGCTCTCTCTCTGTGTGTTCTTGCTGCGCTCGCAGTGCCCGTGCAAGCAGCTGAGCCTTTACCGGCGATTTCTGAGCAGGTCAAGATTACCGAAGTGCAGGTTCGCCTCTCCGATCACGGCACTGTGGTACTCTTGATAGCCGAAGGCAAAGCCATTCCAATTTTTGTCGATCTGACAGTCGCGCTGTCGATTCAAGGCGCGTTGAATGGCGAAAAGACTCCCCGCCCCCTGTCCCACGATTTGATGCATACAATGATGGAAACGTTCGGCGCTCATGTGACCCAGACGATTATTACGTTGAAAGAGGGCACGTTTTACGGTTCGCTGGCAGTGGCGTTTCGAAACGAAGTCAAGGTGTTCGACAGCCGATCGTCGGATTCCATTGCGCTGGCGATACACTTTAAAGCGCCGATTATCGTGGGACGGGACTTACTGAACTCGGCCGGGCGTGTATTGGGAGACACGAAGACGCAAGTATTGTGAAGGACTATTCTTTCTCCATCCGAATGCGGAGCCGTTCCAGGCGTTTCTCGGTGGACTGCTTAATGAAGGCCATGTTTTCCCCGAGGTGTTGTTCGGCGTTGATTTTGCCTTCCTCGCGCCGCTTGAGCTGATCCAGGCCGAATTGGGCGATCGATGGGCCGTCCTCCTGGTTCAGCGCTTTCCAGATCGCGACACAGGTGGCCTGTTTGGCAATGGGGTACTTGTCACAAGGTGGATCGGCTGCCCAAGCGGCGCCCCAACTAACTCCCAGTATGATGAATACCAACGGCAGTGCAGTCATTGTATGTGTATTCACGTCATGCGGTATGAATGGCCTCTCTCAGAGTCGCTCACGATAACACAACCCAACTGGTTTTGCAGACGATCGACGTGTATGAACGGTCGGCTGAGGAGTGTCTCGCCCGCTGGAGCCGACGAAGACATCGGCGGTCACCATTATTAGTCGAATGGCTCCGGTGTCTCCCTACTGATGCGAGGCTGTTGGATCTTGGTTGTGGAGGAGGTCAGGATGCGGGCGATCTTCAACGGCGTGGGTATCATGTTGTGGGCGTGGATCGGGCAAGTGCATTCCTCTTAGCGGGACGACATCAATATCGTTCATTACCGCTGGTCTGCGCCGATCTCCGCGACCTTCCCTTTCATGCGAACTCGTTCGATGGCCTCTGGGCTGCAGCCTCGCTGATCCATCTTCCGAAACTGGATGCACGGCGTACCCTGACCACCCTATGCAAGCTTATCCGTCCAGGTGGTCTGTTTGCCGCGACGGTGACTTATGGCGCGAAGAGCCGTCTCGTGACGGATGGATGGCTTCCTGGGCGCTATTTTGCTCGCTGGAGAAGGGAAGAGTTTGCTCGCGCGGTTCGTCGAGCCGGGTGGAACATTCTTGAGTTGAAAGTGGTGTCCAACAGGGAGCGCAAGGGACGGTGGTTGAATTTACTCGCGCAGAAAGAGAACTGAGTCGGCCTGTGGGCTACTTTGATACCGGTGGCTCCGAGACTGCCTGGCGATTGAGCGTGAGATAGATCTTGTCGTCGAAGGTATAGAAGCCTCCCTGGTCGATGTCGTTCATGATGCATATTGGTGAAAAGATCACAAGGCAGCCGAAAATATCTCCGACAACCCACCAGGACCAGGTGCGATCGATCTTGAACGAGGTTGGTTCGAAGCCTTCCTTGTTCACCTGTGCCACGTGGTTGCCTTTGCGACTGAGAGTGACTGTGCCCGGTGCTGTGAGGTGCAGGTAGTCATCAATGACGACTGCGGTCTCCGACGGGTTGGTGAAAATTGTGATTGACTGTTTATCGGAATGCATCCAGGTCCCGCAACCCGAAAGTCCTCCAATCAGGGCGCATAGCACGAGCACTCCTTGCCACACCTTGCAGTTCTTCATTTTTCCCCCAGTTAGCAGGATGCTGAAAAAGTTCGCCAGCTTCGTGCTCAGCTCTTCGAAATCCTCAACGTACCCCAGAGGGTACGCCTCCGGTTTCGACTCGCTTGCGACCTTGCTGGACAGCCTTTTTGAGCATCCTCCCCCACGCGTTCCTGTTGTCCCCAGGCTGCAGACCAACGAAGTTCTGGTATTACGACCTGAGTGTATCCACAGGCTGCTAGATATTCATCGCCTCGTTCACGTCATGGAGCGTCGCTTTGGCGACTTCGCCGGCTCGGCGGCTGCCATCAGTCACGATGTCAGCGAGGTACGCGGGATCTTTGCTCAGGCGCGCGCGCGCGTCCCACATCGGTGTCATGCGTTCGACGATTCGATCGGCAACGAGTTTCTTGCAATCGATGCAGCCGATGGCGGCAGTCCGGCATTCGGTATTAATCTTCTCCTGAATCATCGGTAATGAAAAGATTTTGTGAAAATCATACACCGGGCAAATGTCCGGGTTTCCGGGGTCGTGGCGTCTGACCCGGGCGGGATCGGTAACCATTGTCTTGAGTTTTTGTCGGACCATCGGTTCCGGATCCGACAGGTTGATCGTATTGTTGTAACTCTTGCTCATCTTTCGGCCATCCGTGCCGAGCACTTTCGGAAATTTGGTGAGCTGCTCCTGAGGTTCAGGGAACACAGGCTTGTATAGGCTATTAAACCGGCGGGCGAGTTCTCTGGTGAGTTCAAGGTGCGGCAGTTGGTCCTTCCCTACCGGAACGAAATCGGGCTTGTAGATAAGAATATCCGCAGCTTGGAGGACGGGATAACCGAGAAATCCGTACGTGCTCAAATCGCGTTCCTTGATCTCTTCCTGCTTTTCTTTATAGGTCGGATTCCGTTCCAGCCAGGCAATCGGAATCATCATGGAAAGCAGGAGATGCAATACGGCATGTTCCGGTATACGCGATTGTACGAACACTGTGGCTTTGGCAGGATCGATGCCCGTGGCAAGCCAGTCGATTAACAATTCGCGGACGAACTCACGGATGCGGCTAGTATCGGCATAGTTCGTTGAGAGGGCATGCCAGTCCGCGACAAAAAAGTAGCATTCGAACTCGTCCTGCAGAGTTTTCCAGTTCTCCAAGGCGCCGAGATAATTGCCGAGATGCAGCAGCCCGCTCGGCTGCATGCCGCTGAGGACTCGTTTTCTGGACGTGGTCATGGGGTGTTTCCTGCTCCGAAACCGACCGCAGTGGAGAGAATTGTATTGGATAGACTGTTGGTCAAGGTGCTGGTGATGGTATGGATCAGGTGAATCTGCGGGTCGAGTATAATCAGCCCCATGAGTATGAACATGCCATAG
>DATDFW010000217.1:0-4140 GCA_036522375.1 Nitrospiraceae bacterium | reverse complement strand
TCCTGATCAAGTGCCTGCTGAATCGCGTCAAGTAACTCCTGAGTTCTAAACGGCTTCATCAGGAACTCAACCGCGCCCGACTTCATGGCTTGAACCGACATGGGCACATCACCGTGTCCGGTGATGAATATGATTGGAAGCTGTACGCCTGCCTGAGCGAGCACGCGTTGAAAATCCAAACCACTCATGCCAGGAAGTCTGATGTCGAGGACCAGACAGCCGGGGCGGTCCGCACTCCGGCTTGCGAGAAACTCCTGCGGGCTCGCGAAGGCTTCGGACGGCAGCGCCACCGACAACAAGAGGTCCTGGATCGATCGGCGCACACTCGCGTCGTCGTCGACGATAAAGACCACTGCTTCGTCTTTAGTGCTCACTTATGCTTCTCAACTAGTTTGGTAAAGTGAAGTGGAAAGTTGCGCCACTTTCTGGGTTCGTATCCGCCCAAAGTCTGCCGCCATGCGACTCAATGATCGTGCGGCTGATCGCCAGCCCCATGCCCGTCCCCCCGATCTTGGTTGTGACAAACGCTTTGAAGATTTCTTCCATCTTGTCAGCGGGTATTCCTGCTCCTGTGTCACTCACTGATACCTTCGCCTCTGCGTCCTTCCGTCGGGTGCTGATCTTGAGTTCGCCACCTCGGTCGCTCATAGCTTCCATCCCGTTCAACATCAGGTTCATCAACACCTGTTGCAACAGAACCGGGTCGGCCTTCACCGGAGGCAAATCCGTAGCCAGATCGGTCCGCATGAGGACCGAGTGACGATCAGCCTCGCTGCGCAGCAGCATCAGCATCTCGGCGACGAGTTCGTTGATCGAGACCACCCCTCGCTGAGGCGAGACATCTTTCTTGTAGAAAGATCTCAAGTGGCTGATGATCTCGGCGGCCCTCCTTCCGTCATCCTCAATCCGCATGGCCGCTTCCCGCGCCCTCTGCACGTCCGGTTGATCACGGTTCAGCCAGCGCAGGCAGGCGCCGGCACTCGTGGTGACGGCCGAAATGGGTTGATTGACCTCGTGAGCGATCGAAGCGGTCAGTGCACTCAGGGTCGTGACCCGCGCCATGTGGGCGAGCTCGGAGCGGGCGCTGGTCAGGGCTTCCTCCGCCCGCTTGCGTTCGATCCCTTGCGCGATTGTGTCGGCAACCGATGCGAGTGTGTCGAGAATGGATTCCGAAAGTGTGCGACGCGCGAACAGAGCCACCACGCCAACCAGCCGATCCTCTACAAGCAAGGGGTATCCGGCGAAAGCAATCATTCCGTTATTCTGTGCCCAACCCTTATCGTGCACGCGTGGATCATTCATTACGTCGTTGGTGAAATGCGCCTTCTTCTCCCGGGCAATCAAGCCTACCTTGAGATCTCCGACGGGGATCCGGCTGTATGAGCCATCCAGACGTGTGTACATGCCTGCGCTCGCCTGCAGCTCCAACATGCTTTCATCCTTGCTCAGCGTCCAGATTCGGGCAAAGGCCGCGTCGAGGTGACGAACGATAGCCTCCGTGCATCCGCGCAGAATCTCCTCTAAGTGAATCGCCTGGGAAAAGGCAGCGCTCACGTCAGCCCGAACAGCCGCCTGGCGTGCCAGCGCGTCCTCCGCCCGTTTTCGGTCCTCAATGTCGAACGAGATCACATACCATCGCTCGATTGTTCCCTTATCATCGAGCAGAGGATTGTAGCGGACCAGGAACCAGCGATACTTTCCGTCCTTACCCAACGCGCGATACTCACATTCGAACCGTTGGGGGCGCGGGAGGGCTTCCCTGAGTTCCTCGGTCAACCTTCCGATATCGTCCGGGTGGAACCACCGTGAGGCGAAGTCTTCTTTCTGCACATCCTCGAAGGTGATGCCGTGGTAATCCAGCGCCGCTTGATTCACCGACAGTATGGTGCCATCGGGTCCACACACCCCTATGTGGGTAGAGATGCTGTTTAGGGTCAGGCTCAAATTGCGCTCGCTCGACTGCAGAGCCTCTTCAGCTTTTTTAAGATCGTCAATATCGGTGCTCGTGCCATACCATCTTACGATCGTGCCGGATTCATCGCGGAACGGCTCGGCGCGAATAAGGAACCAACGATAAACGCCATCATGACGTCGCAGACGTGCCTCAACGTCGTCTGGTTCTCCCGAGGTCAACATCTTCATCCATTTTTCCATCAAAGGCGGCAAGTCATCCGGATGAAATGCTTGTTGCCAGCCCCAGCCATGCGACTCTTCCGCGGAGAGACCTGTGTAATCGTGCCAACCTTTGTTGAGGAATTCGTTTGGGCCATCCGGGAGATTGCACCACGCGAGCGCGGGGATGGTGTCAATCACTCGACGCAGTTTGGCTTCAGATTTTTGTACTTCTACTTCCGCCCGCTTTCGGTCTTCGATGTCGAACACCAAGCCAAACCAATTGACGATCTGACCTTCCGTGTCTAGGAAAGGCTCTCCGACGGACTGAACCCATCGATACTGACCATCCGCGCGTCGGAGCTGGTACTCATCCTCGTACGCCGTTCCCGTAGTAGCCGACTGCAGCCACCGTTGCAAGGTCGCGTCGCGCTGATCGGGATGTACGAGTTCGAGCCACCGCCCGTCGGCTAAGCTTTCCGCCGTGTGACCGAGATACTCGACAGCCCTGCGGTTCAAATAGTCCAGTTCGCCCTCAGGCGTACTACGCCATACGAGTGCCGGGATGGTCTCGACCAGGAGACGAAACTGACGCTCGCTCTTACGAAGTGCTTCTTCGATGACCTTTTGGTGCTCGATGTCGAACGCGATCGCATACCATCGCTCGATCCTTCCCTGATCATCGAGCAGAGGATTGTAGCGAACCAGGAACCAGCGATACTTACCGTCCTTACCCATTGCGCGTTGCTCATATTCGAACGGTCGGGGGCGTTTGAGGGACTCATTGCGCCACTCGCGCAGCCTTTCCACATCGTCCGGGTGGAAAAACCGAGAGCGGAATGCTTCTACATCATCCGGGTGGTAAGACCGAGAGCGGAAGTCCTCTTTCTGCAAATCCTGCAGGGCGATACCGTGGTAATCCAGCACTGCTTGATTCACCGACAGTACGGTCCCATCAGGGCGCGACACGTGTATGAGAGTAGGGATGGTGTTTATTGTCAGGCTCAAATTGCGCTCGCTCGCCTGTAGAGCCTCCTCAGCTTTTTTGCGATCCTCGATGTCAGAGAGCAATAGATACCAAGAGGTAATAGTCCCTTCCGCACTCCGCACCGGGAGACCGCGAACCTGGAACCATCGGTACACACCATCGGCGCGACGGCAACGATGCTCAACCTCATAAATCTGTCCTGCTTCGATCGATTTCTTGCGGGCCTCGATCACGCCAGGAAGATCATCAGGATGAACGGCCTCGATCAGGGCCCAGTTCTTCAGCTCCTCAGTTGTTTTGCCGAAATACTCCAGAGTCTGCCGATTGAGAAACTCGACTTCGCCCATTGCGCCCATCGTCGCGACGAGCCCGGGAATGTTGTCGACGATCTGGCGCCAGTTAAGCTCGCTTGCCCGCAGGGCCTCTTCTCCCCGCTTGCGATCATCGATATCGATGTTTGTGCCGTACCATTTAACGATGCACCCGGACTCGTCTCGTAACGGATTGGCACGAACGAGGAACCAGCGGTAGGCGCCGTCGAAACGGCGTATCCGTGCTTCCGCCTCGGCCGGCACACCCGAAGCCAGACACGATTGCCAATACTCGACAAGCTCTTTGCGGTCCTCCGGATGAATCGCCTCTGCCCACCCCCAGCCCGCCGCCTTCTCCGCCGTCATGCCGGTGTAATCCAGCCAACGCTGGTTGAAGAAGTCGCGGTACCCATCGGGTCGGGCAGACCAGGCAAACGTGGGAATCGTGTTGATAATTAGACTCAAGTTACGCTCGTCCAACTGCAGAGCCGCGGCTGCATTTTTGCGATCATTCACTGGTAAGTCAGTGATAGTTTGCAGTAATGTCCCCACATCAAAGTAAATGCGAGCCGCAGTGATCTGGCGCTCTGTTGAATCGAACTCGTATATCCCACAACCAGGGACGTTGACTTGAGAACCGGTCGCCTCATGGCCGGCGAATGGGCCTAGGTGTCGAGCTTGAAAATCAAACTCAACAATCGCCGCACCGGCGGCGAATATCATTTTCTT
>DATDFW010000216.1:0-2259 GCA_036522375.1 Nitrospiraceae bacterium | reverse complement strand
GGTCCTCATTTGAAAATTCCTCTTGTCGAATCGGTCCTGCAGCCGAAAGTTCAGAAGCTCCACCGTGTCGAGGTAGGCTTTCGCACAGATCGGCAAGGCCGCCAGCAAACTCTGGCGCAAGAAGCCCTCATGCTTACCGGAGACATGAACATCCTGGCCGTTCAATTCATCGTGCAATACAAGATTAAAGAGTCTTCGAACTATCTTTTTAACGTCGCAGAGATAAGTGAGACAATCGGCAAAGCAGCCGAGGCTTCAATGCGAGAAGTGGTTGGCAAGGGCAAAATCGACGAGGCCCTGACGACCGGCAAGGCCCAGATCCAGCAAGATACCCAGATACTCCTGCAATCCCTTCTCGACCAGTATCAGGGCGGCATTCAGATCGCCGCTATACAACTCCAGGACGTCAGTCCACCGGAGGCTGTAGCGGCTGCGTTCAAGGATGTGACGAATGCGAAGGAAGATCGGGAGAAATTGATCAACCAGTCTCAGAGCTATCGCAACGATATTCTCCCCAAAGCCCAAGGCGAAGCTGCTCAAGTTGTGAACCAGGCCAAAGGCAACGCTCAGGCGCGCGTGGATCGTGCCCAAGGTGAGGCCAACCGTTTTCTGGCGACGCTGAAGGAATACAATCAGGCCAAAGACATCATTAGCAAGCGGATCTATATCGAAACGATGGAAGAAATCCTGCCGAACATCGAAAAAATCATCATTGATGGCAAGACAGCCGATCGTATGCTGCCTTACCTTCCGCTCGACCGTCTCAAACCAAAACCCAGCACCGCCGCCCCCGAGGGTCAGAATCCATGACCAAGCAGGGGTTCGTCATTGCTCTGCTGGTGGTCATCATCGGCCTGTTTTTCCTTGGAGCCTCACCGTTCTTTATTGTGGACATCACCCAGACGGCGATCGTGGTCCAACTCGGGAAGCCTGTTCGCAATCTTTCTGAACCGGGGCTCTATGCGAAATTGCCGTTTGTTCAAGAGGTCATCTACTTCGATAAGCGCCTGTTGGATTACGACTCAGCAGCGCAAGATGTGATCACTCAAGACAAAAAGACTCTCCTTCTTGACAACTACGCCAAATGGAAAATTGTCGACTCCCTCAAGGTCTTTCAGAGTTTTCAATCCCAACGGGGAGCACTGCAGCGACTCAACGACATTATCTACTCTGAACTCCGGGTTGAACTCGGGCGTCATGACCTTTTGGAAATCGTTGCGTCACATCGTGGCGATCTCATGAAAATCGTGACCCAACGATCAAATGAAAAAGCGTCGGCGTATGGAATCGAGATTTACGATGTACGGATCAAACGCGCCGATCTTCCCGAGCAGAATGAGAGGGCCGTGTTCGCCAGAATGCAAACTGAGCGGGAACGACAGGCAAAGCAATACCGTGCTGAAGGGGCTGAGGAAGCACAAAAAATCCGCTCAGAGGCGGAAAAGGACCGTGAAATTATTCTGGCTCAGGCGTACAAAGAGTCGGAGGAACTTCGTGGCGCGGGGGACGCGAAGGCCTTTAGGGTCTATGCTGACGCCTACCGGCAAGATCCTCATTTTTTTGAATTTACTCGCTCGATGGAAGCCTACAAGAAAACATTCAAGGATAAGTCGACTCTGGTAATGGGTCCAGACTCAGAATTCTTCCGCTATCTTAAACAGCGCTAGCTTTTACGACAGCCCCACGATCTCGCCCGTGCTTGCATCGATTCCAATACGTTCTCCGGCCGGCTTCTTCGGCAAACCCGGCATGAGTTGAATGCCCGAACAAATGGCCGTGAGAAACCCCGCCCCAGCGAGCATTCGGACCTCCTTGATTGGCAGCGTAAATCCTGATGGGCGCCCCTTCAAGGCTGGATCGTGCGACAACGATAGCGGCGTCTTCGCCATGCAGATGGGCAGTCGGTCAAGTCCGAGCTGCTGTGCCAACTCGATGTTTCGCTCGGCCTCTGCATCGAACGACACGTCAGAGGCCCCATACATTTGCGTGGCAATAGCCTCAATCTTCTTCCTGATCGGCCAAGCGACGTCATACAAATACCTGAAGGTAGACCTCTCCTCTGTAGCTCGAATCACCGCCTTCGCTAACGCTTCGGCCCCTTGGCCGCCATCGGCCCAATGAGTCGAGACCGCAGCATCAAACGCACCAACCTCGTGAGAACGCTTGCGAACCCATTCCAGTTCAGCCGCAGGATCATTGATGAATGCATTGATCGCCACCACGACGGGAACCCCATGAGCTTTCACGTTCGCAATATGC
>DATDFW010000215.1:0-8185 GCA_036522375.1 Nitrospiraceae bacterium | reverse complement strand
GGACCAAAGCGTCGTGAATCGATAGGGTGAGCCTGTTGGATGTTGTTTAATGAGCATGACCTGAGGAAATTATTTCAAGCTGAGGACGGTACCGAAATGTCAGGCTGAATGCAACAGCGCTGTGACAGTGTTTCTGCAATGGCCATGTCTTTGGAAGGTTTTTGTCGTGGAGAATGCCGAAAGATGGCGTAATCGATGGACGTATACCGGCCCGTCTCCCGGATCTTCTCGACCGCATGAGCAGACATGAAGCGGGAGCATACTCAAACCGTGAAAGAGGTGATCGATGAGGTTTCATCCTGATGTGAAGTGGAGAAAGGCGGCTTCCTATTGTAGAGGGAGTCCGGGTCGACTGATTGTGCCTTGATGAAAGTCTCGTGGATGCGATGGAGAAGCATAGTGGCCCTGGTTCCCATTCCGTCGGATCGCAGCCAACTCGCGTATCATGGCGAAGCTATCTCTAATGACGCGAAATTTTGAATTCGGCTGATGGGACCAATTTACCGGAATTTCTACGATGTGGTATCCGCGCTGTTGCGCGACATAGAGCAGTTCGAGATCGAAGCCATAGCCGTCGATCGCGGAGACTCTGAAGAGATCTGCTGCCACAGTTTGACGGAACAGTTTGAAGCCACATTGCGTGTCGGTAATTCCTCTGAGGCTACTCTGTCGCACGAGTGACTTGAAGAGATTTGTCAGAATGGTCCGATACCAGGGGGTCTCGACCGCATAGCCTGGCAACTGGGAGGCGAGTGCGCGCGATCCGATGGCCACGTCGGCTCCGTTCACCACGGCCTGTTCGAGCTGGGCGAGTTCTTGAATCGGAGTCGCACCGTCCGCATCGGCAAATAGTTGCAGCCGTCCCACGGCGGCCTTCATCCCTTTTCGTACCGCCGCACCTTTCCCTCGGCGTATTGGTGCCCGAAGTAGCTGAATCTCTGGGAGCGTTGAAGCCAACGACTCAACGACGGCAGCCGTGGTATCAGTGCTACCGTCGTCAACCACGAGCACCTCATAAGGCTGTCCTCGATCTTGCATAAATGAGGTGATGCTGTGAAGGTAGGGAAGGATACGAGCAGCCTCGTTATAGGCTGGAAGAATGATGGACCATTGGATAGTGTCTGAAATGTTTTGAGAGCGCACGGAAACCATAGTGTAATCCTTACGTCACATCGTGGGACTGGAGCTTTGAGCATGGTAGCGAGCCAGTGGAAAGTTTACAAGAGTGAGGACACTGCGGGCCTTGACAGACCAGCCGATGGGGAGCGAACGTGCAAGAGTGAAGCACCGGACGGGGCAGAGGGTGATGCGCCATCTATTCGATCAGTTCATCCTTATGCTTAGCACTATATTCTTGGTTTCTTATGCCCACCATTCCGCCTGCACGAATTGGCGAGTATGTGTATCAGACCGACGACCATGCGTTCACCGGGGTTACACAGCGACTACTCCAAGCAGGGCTTGTCGTGGTGTCGGATAGCTGAGGGAGGTGCGGCTCCTAATCTTTCGGAAGAAGGACTTTTTCGCTTTAGAGAATGCCTACAACGGGACCTCAGCCGTACGATTCCTGTGGGAATAGTGGTAATAATGGAAATAATCCCAACCGATCATATCAGGCCACAGCGGCATGGAGACGTATGAGAGCGCTTCGAATACATTACGGGTGGTGTCATTTGAGCAAGCGGCTAAGCGGCTGGTGCTGAAGCTCCAAAATGGGCTCAGGGTATTAAATCGGAGCCAACGGTTCGGAAATCCAGTTCTTAGTAGACGTCAAATAAATAATTGAGACAGTGAACAAGAACGTGCACGAGAAGGGCGTCTAATTTGTTGACCCTGCGCGCAAATTAACAGCCATACGTCTTGATTCTCCTTTAGCGTATCGGAAGGACCTGGGGGAAGGCTATTAGTCTTTGAAGCCGTTGGAATGGATGGTGTAGAATGCTGTGTTCAACTTGCTGTCGCGTCCATTAACCCTGTGGAGGAACGCTGTTATGGTCAGCCGGAGTAAGGATGGGAATATCCGAGGTCTTGTCGCAGGTATCGGTCTGGTCATGGGTACTTTTGCATGTACTGCCCTGCCGAATGAACCCTCAGCCATAGCCTCCGGGGTTCCAGCCGGTCTGGCACAAGGATTTTCAGAAATCGTCAAGCAGGTCACACCAGCGGTGGTCAATATTGCGGTAACCGGGGGTGGGAAAAGCGGAGGGCGAGGCAGGAGACCGCCGTTGCCGCCTGGTCCGTTTGAGGGACCGCCGGGTGAAGAGGCCCCAGGGGGTGGACTCCCGACTCCTCCCCCGATGCCTCCGGGCGGAGGGCATGGACGTCCTGATCAAAGCGCAGGGTCCGGCGTCATTGTTGATCCGAATGGATATATCGTGACGAACAACCACGTGGTTGAAGGGGCCACACAGATCACTGTTACGCTGAGTGATCGACGTGAATTCAGCGCCAAAGTGGTAGGAACCGATCCGAAGACCGACTTGGCTGTGGTCAAAATCGACGTGAAGAACCTACCAGCCTTAAAATGGGCTGAATATGAGAAATTGGAGGTCGGCGATCTTGTGTTGGCGGTCGGCAGTCCATTTGGGCTGAGTTCGACCGTGACATTGGGCATCATCAGTGCCTTGGGACGTGGCAACGTCGGCATTGCTGACTATGAAGATTTCATACAGACCGACGCGGCAATTAATCCCGGCAATTCCGGCGGGGCATTGGTCAATCTGACTGGCGAACTCATTGGGATTAATACGGCAATTTTCTCAAGGACCGGTGGGTCGGAGGGGATAGGGTTTGCCATCCCCAGCAGTATTGCATTGGATATCGTTGAAAGCCTGCAAAAAACCGGTAAAGTCGTGCGGGGTTGGATGGGCGTCGCAATTCAGGAAATTACACCCGCCCTGGCCAAATCCTTCAAGCTCCCGGAACAGCGCAAAGGAGTACTCATCAGCGATGTGAACGAGAACGGACCTTCTCATGCTGCGGGTATCAAGCGCGGCGATGTGGTAATAGCGTTCAACGGGAAAGAAGTCTTCAACGTGAGTCAGTTGCGGAATCTTGTTGCTCGCACGATGGTCGGCAAGGATGCCCAGGTGAAGGTCTTGAGAGACGGGAAGGAGCAGATCATTGCCGTAAAGGTGGCGGAGCGACCGACGGATGAGATGTTAGCGAAAAAGGAGCCGTCTGCTCCGAAGGAACCGGTTGAGACAGTGACGCTACCGGATAATGTGTTGGCATCTCTTCGCGTGCAGGCGTTGGATGCGGCGACGATGAGTCAATTGAACATCCCGGCAAAGATGACGGGTGTGGTCGTGACGTCGGTTGAAGGTGGCGGTCCTGCAGAAGCCGCAGGTCTTCAGCGCGGTGACGTGATTCAAGAAGTGAATCACGAAGTTGTGAAGACCCTTGAAGACTATCAGAAGGCGTCGAGTCTGCTGAAAAAAGATGAGTTGGCGGTTCTACTCCTTAGTCGGCAGGGGAACAACATGTTTGTTGCGGTCAATCCCCAGTAATATGCACGACGTTGGCTGCGGCTGCTCGGATACCGAGCGGTCGCGGCCAACCCTCGGATGAACCATTCTTACGTATGTCTTACGGAATGAATTCAATCAACCAGTGGTTACAAGATACGATCTTTAAGCCGCTGGAAGATAAGAAAATGCCGGTGATGGAGCACCTTGTGGAGCTTCAAGTCCGGCTGACACGCACGGTGATCATCACTGCCGTGGTGTTTGTCGGCACATTTTTCTATGCCGATCAGTTGGTTAAGTGGCTTCGCATCCCCCTTCAGAACATGTTTATGCCGGGTTCCCTGTCATGGGTGTCGACCGATCTACCGAACGTGCCGTTCGTTTTTCTCGCGCCGGCTGAGGCGTTATGGCAAAACGTCAAGGTGGCCGGGCTTTTTGCCCTTGCCGCCGCGACGCCATACATTCTCTGGGAAGTCTGGAATTTTGTCGTGCCTGGTCTCCATGCTCAGGAACGACGCTTCGTCGCGCCATTTGTACTATTGACCGCTCTGGCGTTTTACGCAGGCGTGGGCTTTTCATTTTTCTTTGTGCTTCCATTCGCACTGAATTTTTTACTGTCCTATGGCATTAATGCGGGTTTCGTCCCGCAGATTTCCATTGCACAGTATGTCGGATTTGCTCTGTGGTTCCTGATTGTGTTCGGGCTGATTTTCGAAGTCCCACTCGCGATTACGCTCATGGCGAAGCTCGGGTGGGTCGATGCGCCCTTTCTCAAACGGTACCGCAAATGGGCCCTGCTGGGATCGTTCATTTTTGCCGCAATTCTTACCCCAACGCCTGATCCTTTCAACCAATGTCTCATGGCCCTGCCGATGTATGTCTTCTACGAAATCGGGATTTTTAGTGCAGGGTTTTTCAACAAGAAAAAACCGGTGCCAGGAGGGTCATCTTTGCCGGCCGTAGCCACTGCAGTGGCGGGAAACGGCCGGGTGCCGTCGGTGGGGCTTCCGAACGTGGGAGAGAACGACTACGTCGGCGTGCCGTCAGATCGACGGCAATGATGAGGACTGGCAGATCGGGTGTCACCTGTTACAGAAAGAAGAGATATGGCTCGTGAATTGAACGTCATTCAACCTCCTAGTTCTGGCGGTAGTGATGCCTGCGTATATATGTGGGCTTGTGCAATCTGCGATGAGAACGAAACCTGTCAGAAGGACAAGGAGGGACACAGTCGTTGGCTGGTGGCCAAACGGATGGAACGGATCGAGTACAAAGTGCTCATCATGAGTAACAAGGGGGGGGTCGGAAAGAGTACTTGTACGACAAATCTCGCCGTGAGTCTTGCACTCAAAGGGTGGCATGTCGGCATTTGCGATATGGATATCCACGGACCGAACATTCCGAAGATGGTAGGCGCTGAAGGGCAGAAGCTCAAAATCAGCAGCTCGGGTGGGATTATTCCGTTTCAGGCCTATAACCTCAAGATTGCCTCGATGTCCTTCCTGTTGCAGAATTCGGACGATCCGATCATCTGGCGCGATGCGTACAAGTATGAATTTATCAACCAGCTCTTAGGTGGTGTCGAATGGCAGGATCTCAATTTCTTGTTTGTCGACTTACCTCCCGGAACCGGTAATGAATCGGTCACGACTATCGATCTGCTCGGTAATGTGAGCGGCGCCGTGATCATTACAACGCCACAGGAGGTGGCATTGCTGGATTCCCGCAAGTCGGTCACATTCTGCAAGGACAGCCAAGTTCCGATCATTGGAATTGTCGAAAACATGAGCGGCTTAGAGTGCCCCCATTGCCATAATCACATCGAGGTATTTCGTAAAGGGGGCGGGGAGGCCTCCGCGAGTGATATGGGCGTGCCCTTCCTCGGACGCATTCCCCTCGATCCCGATGTCGTGATCCAGTCCGACGCCGGCGAACCATTTGCAATGTTTAATTCTGATACGATGACGGCAGAGTGCTATCACCACATTGCCAACCAGGTTGAAGTGTTCTGCAAAAAACGTGGGTCGCTTGTAAAAATTGCCTCCCCGCAGGCGCACTGATGAAGGAGACACTGTGAAGGCCACAGACGCGACGGAGGGCCTCACGCAACTGTATGAGGCTCAGCAGATCGTGTTAAAGGCGACGCCGATCTTGGGTGTAGAGAAGATTTCGATTCTCGACGCCCTTGGTCGTGTGCTCGGCGAGGACATCGTGGCGGAGCGGGACAATCCCCCATGGGACAACAGTGCGATGGACGGATTTGCCGTGCGGTGGGTCGATATCAGGCAGGAACATGCGATTCAGAAACCGGTGACGCTCGCGGTAATTGAAGATGTCGCTGCAGGCAAGGTGCCTTCAAAGTTCGTCGGCGTGGGGCAAGCGATTCGCATCATGACTGGGGCCCCGCTTCCGAAGGGTGCGGATACAGTCCTAAAGATCGAAGACACCGAACATACATCGGATTCTGTTCGCGTCTTCAAGCCGGAACAACAAGGCGCCAACATTCGGCCTCAAGGCGAAGATGTCAAAAAGGGAGAGTGCATTATTCGAAAGGGGACCACGATTCGTCCGGGTGAAACCGGAATGTTAGCAATCCTATCCAAGTCGCTCATCTTTGCCTATCAACGGCCCAGGGTGGCGATCCTTTCGACCGGTGATGAATTGGCGGATTTGGACGAGCGGCTCAGTGACGACAAAATCATTAACTCCAATAGCTATGGCATCGCGGCAGCCGTTCAGGAGGCGGGTGGTATTCCGTTGCTGTTGGGGATTGCAAGGGATACACCTGCGGCACTGAAGGAAAAGATTTCGCATGGACTGACGGCAGACATGCTGGTGCTGTCCGGCGGTGTGTCGATGGGCGATTACGATTTCACCAAGGCCGTCTTCCATGAACTCGGTGCAGAGATGAATTTCTGGAAGTTGGCGATTCGGCCTGGGCAGCCGCTTGCTTTCGGCAAAATTCAGGGTAAGTTGGCCTTTGGCTTACCGGGCAATCCCGTATCCTCCATGATGACGTTCGAACAGCTTGTACGGCCGGCCATGCTCAAAATGAGCGGACATCGGAATTACGGTCGGCCGGTCGTGCAGGCGATCTTCCAGGAGGGATTTTCCAAACGAACGGACCGACGGCACTTTCTACGCGGTGTGCTCACTCGGGAAGATGGCGTCTTCATGGTTCGAACGACCGGTGCGCAAGGATCTGGAATATTGACCTCTATGGTGAAAGCTAATTGTTTGATCGATATTCCCGTCGAGGTTGAACGAGTGAGCCCCGGTGACTTAGTGTCGGTTCAATTGTTGAGCGGAGAAGCTTGGCTCAGTGCTGCGGACTCAGTACAGCCGGGCGGGCATCATCTTTCCTGTTGCTGAGGGAGCGGAGAAAACAGTGAGCAAGGCAGTACGGCGGTTTCCTCACGACTGACTCGTGACATCTAACGAAGGGCTCCCTTTTCATGGCTGTACCCATTGTTTCGTTTGTCGGTCGGTCGAACAGCGGAAAAACCACATTGATCGAGCGCGTGATTCCTGAGTTGGTCAGGGCCGGTTACAAGGTGGCGACGGTGAAGCGTGCCGGTCATGGGTTTGATCTCGATACGGAAGGGAAAGACAGTTGGCGTCACAAGCAAGCCGGTGCCAGTAGCGTGATGGTACTTTCCAAGGGGAGCATGGCAATGTTTGCCGATACAGATGGTCAGATGAATGTCGAGGACGTTCGTGATCGATTTCTCGATGACACCTATGACCTGATTATTGCTGAGGGATGGAAATACGAAGGGTATCCGAAAATTGTCGTCGTTCGAGATCAGATCGGCGAAGTTCCTATGTCCACAGAAGGGCTGCTCGCGGTGGTATCGGACAAACCCGTCGAACTGTCTGTACCCTTGTTCGGCCGCGACGATGTCGTGGGCGTGGCCGCCTTGATCATGAAACAGTTTCCAAGATCGCGGTTCCGTACGGAGCATAGATTCGAACTTTAAGGCAACCTGTATTCTAGCCTTCGTTGCTGGTACTCTCGCGCTCTCAGGAGCCTGTCCGACATTGACCGTTCTACTGCGGCGAACGATTTGCGACCACCTGCGTCGTTCTCGGCCTGAAAAAATCCTCAACGTATTCCAGCGAATACGCCTCCGGTTTTTCCAGGCCTGCGGCCTCGCATCCGGTCGCATCTCCTTCGCCTCGTCACGAACGGTAATGCCAGACAGGCTCCTCAGCATCCTGCTAAGCCGCTGATCATTCATGTCCACACCGATCTTGCACGTCAAACATCTGGTGAAACAGTTTGGGGAATTCTTCGCCGTCAACGATATTTCATTCGATATGAGACCGGGAGAAATTCTTGGATTGTTGGGGCCGAATGGGGCGGGAAAGACCACCACACTGCAGATGCTGCTCGGGGTGGTGAGGCCGACCGCAGGTTCCGTTCATATGTTCGGCCTCGATCTGGCGACTCATCGTGAGGCCATCCTGCAACAAGTGAACTTTTCCTCAACTTATGTTGGACTGCCTCAGGCCCTCACAGTCGAGGAGAATCTTTGGATCATTGCGCGGCTATATGGTTTGTCCCATATCCAAAAGCGGGTCGATGACATAGTGAAGCGGCTTGAGATGGAGGAGTTTCGTCAAAAAGTCACGCGCAAGCTCTCTTCCGGTCAAAACACTCGTCTCGGGTTGGCCAAGGCGTTCTTGACAGAACCGAAGATTCTGTTTCTCGATGA
>DATDFW010000214.1:0-3076 GCA_036522375.1 Nitrospiraceae bacterium | reverse complement strand
GATTCCTTCCGGATCGCGAGAGCGTTCACGCCCCCTAGTGTAAGGGACCACACAGAAGCTGCAGAAGTTATCGCAGCCTCGCATGACGGCGATCCAAGCATTCACCCCATCGTGTCTGTCGGGTATGACATCGTGATAGGTTTCATATTCTGAAAGGTCGACCGCGAATCCCTTCTGATCCAACCCCTCTTCTTGCGAGAGCATCGCGTTGCGGATCAACATTGGTAACTGACGATAGGCATCGGGGCCGGCAAGCACATCGATCAGCGGCTGAACGTCTGTCAGCTCCTCTTTCAGGTTTTGCGCCATGCAACCCAAAACACCTACGACCAACGGACGTTGCTGCTTGAGTTTCCTGAGCTCGGACAGGTGTTTATAGACCTTATTGTGGGCATTCTCGCGAATCGCGCAGGTGTTCATCAGAATGACGTCTGCACGTTCTCGGTCGTCGGTAAATACGAACCCATCCTGTTTCATCAGTGAGCGAACGAGTTCTGAGTCGTACTCGTTCATCTGACAGCCGAAGGTCTCCAGATGTACGTGAGTCGCTGTCGGTTTGGCCTTCATAGAACCGGTACCTTTCGCACGGGTCGATGGTCCGCTGTGAGCTGACCCAATACCCAACGATCGGACGCTCCGATAATCCGTACCTCTTTTAGGTGGTTGGTCAGGTCGAGGGTTGAGGGAACGCCCACTTTCAAGAAGTTTGGGGTCACCCCCAACCTGAGGCCGTCCGTGCTTCCTGACTCAAAGAGGACGGATACGGTGGATCCGATATACCGCTCCGCAAAAGCAAGTCTTTTCAGGCGGGACAGATCGGCGAGTATTTTTGCACGTTCCCGAGCCACTGCGATCGGTACTTGGTTGGCTAGCTTCACAGCAGCGGTGCCAGGCCGTTGCGAATAGGTGAAAACATGGAAATAGGAGAAGGGAAGCTCTCGCACAACGTCCAGCGTATGCTCGAATGCTTCGTCGGTTTCTCCCGGAAATCCAACCATGATATCGGTTCCCAACCCGAGGTGAGGAGTCGCCGCCACGGCCCGGTGGATCAGTTGCATAAATTCATCCATGTTGTATGGACGATTCATGGCCGACAAAATCGTGTCGTCTCCGCTTTGCAAAGGGATATGGAGATAGGGACAGAGCTTCGAAGAAGAAGCCATTCGATCTAAGAGGGCGTTTGTGATCGTCGTCGGTTCAATGGACGAAATCCTGATTCGCTCAAGTCCGTCGATGGCCTCCAATTGTGCGATCAATCCGACCAGATCCAGTCCGCTCTGGCGATACCGCCCGATGTTGACACCGGTCAGTACCATTTCCTGAAATCCTCCTGCTACGAGGATCTCGGCTTCCCGAATCACGTCGTCCCGGAGGCGACTTCGCTCATGCCCTCGCGCGAAGGGGATCAGACAGAAACTGCACATGACGTTGCAGCCGTCTTGAATTTTGAGCAACGCTCTCGTGGAGTCCGGTTCGCCACACTCCGGTAAGGTGAAATCCTCTCGGTCGATGGTGCGAGAATGGAGTACTTCCGCGTCCGGTTGCTTCTTCAGGGCATGGGGGGCTGGAAGAAATGACGGTAAGTCCCATTTGAATTGATTGCCGACAATGAGATCGATGCCGGGAATGGTGCGCAGCTCTTGAACGCCGGTCTGGGCATAACAGCCGGTCACCGCTACAAAGGCATTGGGGGAATGTCTCAACGTCTTTCGAATGACGTATCGGCAGGTACGTTCTGCATCCTCTGTCACGGAACAGGTGTTGACGACGAGCAAGTCTGTCGGTTCTCCGAACTCGACGACATGATAGCCATCATGCCGCAAGCGAGCAGCGAGCACGGCTGTTTCTGCTTGATTCAGTCGGCAGCCGAGCGTATGGAGGGATGCACGTTTCATGATAGTCGGGCCATTATAGGAAGATCTTTGCGACGGGAGCAAGGATCTGGAGCGGGTTCTTCATGTTGCGTTGTCCTCGCTTGATGGCCCTGAAAGGCCATGGTAGACTCCATCGGCCCCACCCGCCTCATTATTGTGAGTCTGTTGTGACACCTTCGCAGTTCGCGGTCTCCGTCTTGACGGTATCCCTTCTTCTCCTTCTTCCTGAATCAGGAGGGTGGACGAAGGAAATCCTTCCTCTCGAACCCGACCTTGCGACAAGAATTGACGAGCACTACGATCATGAGGCCCGGCTCTTCTTGATGTTATTTTCACTCAAAGGTAATGGGGACGTCGACTACGTGACAGGCCGATTGGTTCGAGAATATACCCGCAGTAACTACGGGAATCCGGTCTACCAGACTGAAGCCTACCCCTTGTTCTACTGGTGGAACCACACAATGTATAACGATCCGGAACAGGATGGCGTGAACGGCAACGAACTGGTCTATCAGGAAAACGTGGAGTTTGATCTTTCACGCTACAAGCCCTGTACATTCAATGGACAGCCCTGTTGAGGTTCAATTCCCTGCTGCACGGTGCGGTCATCCGGTGCTTCTGCAGATGACGTCTTTTTCCTCGAAGCCGGTCCACTCTCAACTTTGCTCCCGTGACAATTGATGCCATGGGATCTGCTTCGTTCAGGGTCTGCGACCTTGCATCTGCCTGCCTCTGCTTTGCTTCGTGACGAATGGCCCTATCGGACAGGCTTCGGCCGATTGATTTCAAGAATGTCCTGAGTTGTCCCTTCATTCCAATGCTATGCTACGTCTTCATGCGCACTGACACGTCTCGATGAAAACAGCCTCGCTCATTCAGGTCCTTGCGAACCGGCGCATTGGCATCATGTTGCCCTTGGGATTTGCCTCGGGGTTGCCATTGGCCCTCACCGCTGGGACACTCCAGGCCTGGCTGACGGTTGCCGGGCTTGACCTGAAGACCATTGGTGTCTTTACGCTCGTCGGTCTCCCGTACACACTGAAATTCTTGTGGGCTCCATTGATGGATCGTCTGGTCCCTCCCTGGCTGGGACGCCGTCGAGGATGGATGCTGGTGATGCAGCTGTGTGTCGCTCTCGGCTTAGTGGCCATGGCAGTGACTGGGCCGGGCCAGCGTCCGGAAATACTCGGGGTCCTGGCCCT
>DATDFW010000213.1:0-2720 GCA_036522375.1 Nitrospiraceae bacterium | reverse complement strand
GCCAGGTGAAGGCTGGGCAGACGCTGTGGAAGAAGGGCGATGTGGCTACCGAGATGGTCTATCTCGAGTCCGGCACGTTGCGACTGGTCGAGCACCAGGAACAACTGGCGCCAGGCTCGCTGGTCGGCGAGATCGGCCTATTCGCACCCGACAACCGACGGACACTGACGGTCATGTGCGCGACCGATTGCACGCTATACAGCCTTACGACCGAAGCCATGGTGCAGCTGTACTACCAGAATCCCAAGCTCGGCTACCATATAATACGATTGATCGTCGCGCGCCTGATTCGCGACACTGAAAGGGCGCACTAATTTTGAAGCCACGTCAATAACAAATGTCAGCGCGATAACGGATAGGCCGGCCGAACTCTCATTGGCTTCTCGCTACCGCAGAGATCTCGTTTAGCGAACGGACTAAGATTGGCACAGGCACGAGAACTTGAACTTCGAGCCGCCTCCCAACACACTACGCTTGAAGAATGAGTCGGGCACAGGTCTCCCGATCCTTCAGCAGGTTGTTTGCGCCGCTCAGCGTTTTTAACCATGGGCGCGCCGCAACCAGCCAGCCAAGATACGACAAAAATAATGCTGATCACCCTACTCAGATCTACAACCGCCAAGCATAAAATCCCCTTCCGATTGATCCCTTGGCGATCACGACGAGCGGTCTTGACCTATGCTCATTTTGAATCAGAACCCGCATGGGACATGGCTACTATGCGGCATTATACAATTGCGCTGGTCGTGTTTGAGGCCATTGACACGTATCCCTATTTCAGCCGATCATGGGCGAACGAAAATTGATCTCCGGATTATCCAGGAGTCTTAAACCTCGCCCCTAATCATCTGACCAAGTGGTCTAGACGAGTATGCAAAGAAAATCACAACCCTCACAAATAGATATCCCCTCGATCGGTGGGAGTTATATTCACTTCACACTTCTTAGTATCAATGGCATTGGGTCTATTCATTGCATAGTCCTAAAGGCAGCTGCGATATCGAAAACAGGAGGTACTCCATGAATCGAACAACACTACCGACGTGGGGTTTTATAATTGGTTTTCTATTCAGCCTGCCGCCCGTGGTGATCGCGGAGCAAAGTCCAACTGCCCCCGCACCTCTTGCGAAGGAGGTCAAAGAGCAGAAGGCACAAGCAGGGCAAGTAACGAAAACTCTCATCTATCAGCCACCTCGTGGTCTCGGGGCCCCTTCGGCCGGACGGAGGGTGGGAGGAGGGACTCGAGGGACAAACAAGTCGATGCCGATTCTGTCCGTCCTTGCTCCAGGTCATACCGGCTTAACCTTGCGTGAGCAACCTGATCTCTATTGGTTTGCCTCCGACGTCGTCACCAACCCCGTAGAATTGACCTTAACGCTTGAGAAGGGCGATACCCCTCTACTGGAAAAGCGATTGCCGATTCCCACGCATGCCGGAGTACAGCGGGTGCGTCTCTCAGACTATGGGGTCAAACTGATTCCTGGTGAGCGCTATAGCTGGTCGATCGCCCTCGTCCTTGACCCTAAGCGTCGGTCCAAGGATATCATTGCGGTGGGGGCCATCGAGCGAGTCGAACGCGCCGATCTAGACCCTGTAACCCTCGCAGCGGTTCCGACGACCGATGCCTTTTATCGGTTTGCGGCTGATGGGTTGTGGTACGACGCCGTGATGACCATTTCGGAACTGATCGAAAAAGCGCCAGCCGATCCGGCTCTGCGAAAACACCGGGCCGAGTTGCTGGATCAGGTCGATTTATCCGAGGTCGGATACTTTGACATTCCTGTTCAGGATGGAAAGGCTGGATGAGCCCCGGAAGCGACAATCAGCCGCGCGATGCAGATGGGATTACTGCTGAGTGGCCATGACGTCCTGAGCGTGACTGATGACTCTGTACACCATAAGGGATTGTTCTTTGCCTTTGACGCTGACTTCCCCAATCCGATCGAGCACGAAGCGATTACCGAGGTAACGCTTCGTGCCCTCGTCGATTAAGATGCGGCACAATCGTCGACCCGGTGTTTCCTGAACGATCTCTCGATCCAAGCTTTCTAATCTCGCGGCCGTATTCACCGCATCACCAACCGTCGTATATTTGAGTCGCTCCGAAGTACCGACACTTCCCGCAACAACGAGTCCGGTATGAATACCAATCCGCATCCCGATTGTCGCGAGCCCTTCCTGTGAATGTCGCATGTTGAGCCGATGCATTTGCTGCTCCATGGCGAGCGCACACGTCACGGCATTCACTGCATCCTGGGCGATCTCCTCCTCCGACTTCCTTGGGAGCGGCACACCAAAGTTTGCTTTGATCGCATCCCCTGCATAATCGTCAATGACACCTCCGTGTTTGATCACCAACCCTGCCATGACATCCAGATATGCATTGACCCAGTCCAATAGAGCCTCAGGGGTCATTTTTTCTGAAGCCGCCGTGTAACCCTTAAAGTCGGAGAAAAAGACCGTTGCGGTTAATTGTTGAGGCCGAGGGCGCCCATTCTGTAGAAACTGCTCGCGCTGTCGCCAGACTGATTCAGCCACTTCCCCGGAAACGTGTTTGGAAAATAGGTGCATCAGAAGGGCACGCTCCTTCCGTTCGCGGCTCAACACCCAAACCGTGACGACGGACCCTGAGAGAAACCAGGCCAGTGAAGGTGGCACGAGCGGAATCCACCATCCCTGGTCAAACGCAACAACCACGATGCTGACAAGGATGAACAGCC
>DATDFW010000212.1:0-3839 GCA_036522375.1 Nitrospiraceae bacterium | reverse complement strand
GGATCCATGTTCGCCTGGATCTTGAATACGAAACCGGAGAACTTGTCGTCTGTCGGCTGCACGAGCCCTTGCGAACTCATGCGTGGTCCCGGTGGGGGCGCGAGTTGGAGAAAGGCGTTCAGAAATGGCTCGACGCCGAAGTTCGTCAGGGCGCTCCCGAAGAACACTGGTGTAAGTTGGCCAGCGAGAAATCGGTCGCGATCGAACCTCGTCCCCGCACCGGTCAGGAGGGCGATGTCTTCGCATAGTGGACCATAAGCCTCTCCGAGCGTCTCCGCCAGATTCGGATTGGGGAAGACCTCCACTCGCATCGGCGCTCGGCGTTGGTTATGCAGTGTCCGCTGAAAGAACAGCACTTGAGGTTCTTGAAAATCATACAGTCCCTGAAACCCTGACCCTTCCCCGATGGGCCAATTGAAGGGGACAGCCGTCATGCCCAAGGTTTGCTCGATCTCCTCGAGCAGTTCGAACGGATGGCGTCCCGGCAGATCCAATTTATTGATGAAGGTCATGATCGGGATACCGCGTTTGCGACAGACAGCAAACAGTTTCTTCGTCTGCGGCTCGATACCTTTGGAACAGTCGAGTACCATGACGGCGCTATCCACAGCCATGAGGGTGCGGTAGGTGTCTTCGCTGAAGTCTTGGTGGCCCGGCGTATCGAGCAAATTGACGCGCACACCCTGATAATCGAACTGCAGTGCGGTGGACGTAATTGAGATCCCGCGCGCCTGCTCCAGTTCCATCCAGTCTGATTTGGCCGCCCGCTGATGCGATCGCGCCTGCACAGCGCCGGCCAAATGTAGTGCACCGGCGTAGAGGAGGACCTTCTCCGTCAGCGTGGTTTTTCCGGCATCAGGGTGCGAGATAATGGCAAACGTGCGTCGCCGTGCTACTTCTCGGGCCAATTCATCAGACGATACCTTCTCAATCGGGAAAGCCATAGACGTTCCTTCTCTTGTTCAAGGCACTAGCAGGATGCTAAAAAAGTCGATTGTCTCACCCGCCCAACCCCGGTCCCTACTCCCGCCGCCCACCCTGAGGTTGCCAAGACAACCTCTTTGCCCCTGGACGCGCCTTATCCAAGGCAGCGTTCTCCCCTCGAAAGTATCCTCAACATAGCCCATCGGGACAGAACTGCACTAGCAGTTTAGGGTGGGCGGGTGAGAAAGTTACGCCTCCGGTGCTTGCATCAGCTGTGGCCTTGCTGGACGGCCTTTTCGAGCATCTTGAGGCGATTTAGTTCCCAACACCATGCAACAGCGTTCTCCGTATACACCGCGCTTATTCGCAATCTGCTGAGGTATCGGAGCTATCTTTTATCATCTGGGAGAGGAGAAAACTACAGGAAGGAGACAGCAGGGTAGTCCGTTTGTCTCCTGTGCTCGCGGAGCGGGCACGAAAGGAATGTGCTCGCGTGGGCAAGCGATGCGTCTCGGCGCGTCGAGGGTGGGAGGGAAAGAAGGTCGCGCGATAGAGAATCGATTAGGCCACCCTCTGGAGGGACGCACGAGCGAGCTTGGAAGGGCAGTTGTGCCGTATGTACTATCTAGTAATTGCCAGGATGCTTCATTGGGGAAGCCAAAGGGTTTTCTTGTCAGCAGTGATTTCTGTTTTGAAATGGCGGATCGTGGACGTTTTAAATGGCCATAAGAACGGAGAATAATTAACTGCTATGGTGACAAGTCCGCTCTTCAGCGGAGCATTCATAGTAATTCCTTTCTGGCAGGGCGCAGTAGTTGTTTGGTGAGGGGCCATAACGAACAACATTTCTTCGGAACCTGCAGCCGTATTATCGAGTGTCCCCCCTCCTTCAAATTCCACGTCATGATATTTGCACGAAATGGTCACTCCAAACAATGGCACCAACATGTTGTTACTCACGGTAAAGGGATAAGAAAATGAATTGTTGGAGTCTAGTGGGGCGCCGGCTTCAATGGTCAGGACGGAGGCAAACGTCATCAGACCAGAGAGGAGAGTGCATATCAGTACGGCTATGGATATCCACTTTACGACCTGTTTGAGAGATGATGGAGGAGGTTGTTTTGTGGTAACAGGAGGTCTCTGCTCACTCACTTGCCGCTTTTTCTTTTTTGACATGGCTCGTGTATCGGATGATCAGCTGGTGGACATTGTTCTGAGCGTGCGCGTCCGTGTGCTTTCTTCTCGCATGGAGCCAGGCTTGATGCGAGAAGGTTGCCCTCTTTGCTGGCGAAGGCGACGACAGGCGCGAGTATAACTCACATCCCATTCATATTTCTCCAACGTGGGATAGAGAGTTACCAGACCATCCTTTTTGTTTGCAGAACCCGCACGAAAGGGAGAGGATGGAGCCTGATGATCTTCTGTGCTCGCGCAACAGCGGCCTTAGAAGGCCCTCGTTGGACGCGCGCACAGAAGATCGATCAGCCCCCATCCCCTGGGAAAGAGAACAAGCGAGCTTGGAAGGGTAAATTAGATCAATAATGCATCGCTCGATGCGCTCAGTGGAAGGTCAATCAGCTCCCACATGGATGGCGCTACGACGTAGATCACGGCGGCCTTTGCGGACTTCGTGCTTGAAAGTCATGGCACATGAGTTTACCTTCGTGTAGCTTGAAATCTTGCCTGGAAGGTAGCATGTCGGAAAACTCACCCAACAAGGAGCAGCTCTGATGGCGGATAGGGATTGGGCATTGGGAGACCTCGTCTGGGCCATTCTGGGGTTGGCGGTTGTCCTCGGGCTCATGGCGTTGAATGCGTATGTTCAGAGACTCGCTAGAATTGAGGAGGAACGACGAATAGGACTGCTGGGTTCCGAGCCTCTTCATCGCCATAGATCAGTAGCTTTTCAGAGTCGTCGACCTGACGACATCTGACGTCCTGGCTGCTAGCGGAACACGGCGTGGCTTCGCCCCGATTCCCGACACACTCGCTTTCCTCAGATTCATTTCCCACAAAACATCGCTTACCGTCACGTTTCACCGTAACGCAAAAGAGGACTGAATAGGGGGTAAGCGTTACGGGGACAGGCTCAGCCCCATCCCCTAGGCTTCCGGCTGGCAAAGTCCGAAAGGGCCGTTCCGGGAGGCTTTGCAGCTCCGGGCTATGCCACCCCGCTCTCCGGATCGTCCGCGTCTCGCTTGCTCTTGAACTAGCGGCGGCGTCCTCGCACCAACCGACCAGGCGAGACACGTTCCTGCATGGCTATTTAACTTGGTGGACGAGTAGGCCCGTTAGACAACACCATATTGCTTAAACCAGCTCTGCAGCCGCTTCCACGCATCCTCCGCCTCTTCCTTTCTATAACTCTGCCGATAGTCTGCGTAGAACCCATGTGGGGTATTGGGATAGACCACGATCTGCGAGGGACTACCAGCTGTTTGCAGCGCCTGTTTCATCTGCTCAACGGTGTCGAGCGGAATCCCAGGGTCTTCCGCTCCATAGAGCCCCAGCACCGGAGCTCTTAAGGATGAGGCGTGGTCAATGGGGTGTTTCGGTTGCAACGTGCTGGGTTGTCCGGCAAGCCGTCCATACCAGGCCACTCCCGCTTTCAGCTTGGGATTGTGTGCGGCATACAGCCACACGATTCTTCCTCCCCAGCAGAAGCCTGTGATCCCGAGGCTTTCGGTGTGTCCTTCTCCGGACTCTTTGGCCCAAACCACGGCTGCATCGAGATCGGCAAGCACCTGCGCATCCGAAACGGTTGAGACCACCTTGGCGATAATTTCATCGATGCTGGACAGCTTTGAGACGTCGCCTTGGCGGGCATAGAGCTCCGGCGCGATGGCCAGGTAACCCAGCTTGGCAAATCGGCGACAGATGTCCTTGATGTGTTCATGGACCCCGAAGATTTCCTG
>DATDFW010000211.1:0-2861 GCA_036522375.1 Nitrospiraceae bacterium | reverse complement strand
AGCAACAGGCGCACGCCCGGGAACCTGTGCCATCAGTCGCTGCATAGATTCAAGCTGGCCGCGTGAATGCTCCAGTTTGGTGTCTGCCTTCGGCACAGCCTTCGAAGGTGGCTCCCTTTCATCTGGCTGAACCGATCTGCTGGACACACCATTCCGCACAGCAGCGGCCTGGCGAATCTGTTCTTCTGCTTGGAGTGCTGATGGTTCATTCTCCGCAAGAGCCGCTTGTTCGACGGCCCGAACAGGTTTGTAGGACACAATGACCTTCGATGGTTTCGTAATTGCAAACGCAATGGCCCCGGAAAATAAGACGCCAATTGCTAATATGGCCATTCGGAGAGGGGTGAACCACTCCTTTTCAAAAGGTCTTGCGCCTGAATCGTGGTCGGAATCCTTTTTGCCCCATTGCCGATGCGGACGGAACTCGCGTTTCTCACTTCGCTCGGGACCGGTGGGAAACGATGTCTGACAGGAAGGGCACGTCACGGTGCCGACAGTCTGCACGCCCCAGTTACGGTTGGCGCGGAGCCATTCATCATATTGCAGTTTCACGACCGGGTTACCAAGTGTTTCGAACGCTTTATTAATCTTTCCAGTCTTTTCCTCGGCCTTCGCGAGGAGTTTTGGAGTGTGGTGAAAACGGTCTGGATGCCAGACTTGGAGTAAGAGTCGATGGGCGTTCTTGATTTCTTCGGGAGTCGCTGATTCTTCAATTTCGAGAATGACGTAATGGGTCTCCATACTAGGCACTCTCATAACGCTCCACGCTGCAAGCTATGGGTTATTCGGCGAAAGAAAATGTAAAGACCATGGATATTATCCAGCACGTCGCAGTGGAACAGGAAAGACCAAGGGTTCATGTCGATATTCTAGCTTAGGAGCCGCCCCTACTGGAAGGACAGTCACTGTGGGAGGTGTGATCCAGGCCGGATCAGGGGCTGAATGGTTCCCGTATTGCGTTCGTCAAACAATTTTTGCGTTTTTCCCACTCGGAAGCTCCTCCCTTCCCATTCCCTCTCATCTACCTTTCGAAAGTCATGGGCCGAATAGTCCTGCTGCGGCTGCGGTTTGCCGTGGCACCTCTGGCTTCTGGAGAAGCTGAGACGTGGTCTGGTCTATGGAGGGGCGATCAGATCGGTTCTCCTAAAGGAAAAAAAGAATAGGACCGTATATTGGTTGTGGTAGGTGTTTCCTGCAGTCCAAAGTGTGGAATCGATGAAACGACCGGTGCCGACCTCGAAAATATCCAGATGGAAGCGCACATGTGCCAATTGTTCCAGCTTTTGATACAGCGTGATCTGAGGGAGAGCAAAAGGAACGATGACGCTCTGAACCGGCGGAATACCATAGAAAGTCTTGCCCTGGTTGGTACCCATGGCATGAACGAGGACACGGACCAGATAGCGAGCTTCTTCCTCCGACTTCTGCACCCGATACCCCAGTGTTCCAAGGCGTCCGGCTATCATATCCCGAACAAATGTAAAATCCCATGACGGGTTTTCAAGCACCCCGAATCGCGCGTTCTCTTCATCCAGATGCAGATGAGTGCGATCCGTCTGCAATCCGCTCACCTCCACCCGTAAGGATTCTCCTTCTGGAATCGGCACCACGAAACCTACCAAGGCCTGATCCAAGGCCTGACTCAGCAAGAGTTGCTCGATGGCGTTGCGGGGAGTTTTCGAGACTTCCTGCGTGAGTGCGCACCCCATACTCAACGCACACCAGGCGGCAATCATACACCGATGCCACTTCATTTCGAGGATTAAACGACCCATCACAGACGACCTTTGGAGTGCCTGGGTGATTGTACCAGCACTCGCATACGTAATCCTCAGGCCCTGTTTTCTTTCTTGCCGCAATCAACGACGAGATCTTCATAAGGCTTGCTCGGTTCCAACCGTGATATCGGACACTTTGTCCGGAAGCAGACAACTCGTCGTAGTTAAATGGTTTTATAAAAGTCGGCGCTTACGGGGTGGTCTTAGTGATTCCTTGGACAAGGTGCGCAGCCAGTCCCTTGATTACATTTCATATCTCTTTGAAAGATAGGCCTAATCTATTCGGCTCAGATGGTATTTCCTTTGCTCCAAGTAAGCGCGTGATTTGCTGTTCCACGCTTTGTCGAGACGCGGTGGGTGACTTCCAACCGCTCTGGGTCGCAAAAGCAGCTATTGTCAAGCGGCGAACAAGGTTGTGTTAAGGCACACATGAGATGACATCCTCAACCAATCGATTAACGGTCTTCCGGCATGTGTTCGAAGACACTGTCTCTGAATGGAGCAGTGATAGGGCACCCAGCCTTGGGGCGGCTCTTGCGTACTACTCCGTCTTTTCTCTCGTTCCTCTATTAGTCATCGTGGTCGCATTGTACGGTCTGTTATTCGGGCAGGAGACGACGTCAAGCTACCTACCACAGCAGTTTGGCAATTTCCTTGGTGAAGAGAGCACCGAAGCCATCAAGAATATGATCCAGCGTGCTAGTCAACCCTCCTCTGGGCTTATCACCGCTGTCGTCGCCTTTGTCACACTGATGTTCGGGGCTTCCGGTCTTTTCGTCGAACTGCAAGATTCATTAAATACAATCTGGGGGGTGAAACACAAAAAGAGCCGAGGAATCTGGGGACTCATCAAGAATCGGTTTTTCTCATTCATGGCCGTTGTCGGAACAGCGTTTCTCCTGCTCATCTCAATGGTGGCGAGCGCCATTCTCGCGGCAGTAGGGAAATGGTTTGCGGAATGGCTGCCTGTGCCAGAACTCTCGTTGCATCTCCTTAACTTATTTCTTTCCATAGTCGTGATTACCTGCCTTTTCGCCATGTTGTTCAAAGTGCTGCCGGACGCCAAGATGGCATGGAAGGATG
>DATDFW010000210.1:0-2799 GCA_036522375.1 Nitrospiraceae bacterium | reverse complement strand
CAGGCCGAGCGATCGATGCACTTCACGGTCTATAGCGGCCTTGGAGAGAAACGCCAGGCTGGTGGAATAGAGGGCGCGGCCAAAGCTCGCGAACATGGGTCTTGTGAAGACCGGTTGGGGTGTGGGAATCGACGCGTTGGGATCGCCCATAGCCGCAGACATTGGGAAACCACCCTTCAGGACGATCTCAGGCTTCACACCGAAGAAGGCCGGTTTCCACAGCACGAGGTCCGCCAGCTTGCCGATTTCGACTGAACCCACTTCGTGCCCGATGCCATGCGCGATGGCAGGGTTGATCGTGTATTTTGAAACATAGCGCCGCACACGAAAGTTATCGTTGGAATCAGCCAACTTGTCAGCCGCAGTTTGGGAGAGATGTCCGCGCTGCACTTTCATCTTGTGCGCCGTCTGCCAGGTACGAATGATCACTTCACCGACTCGCCCCATCGCTTGCGAGTCGGACGACATGATACTGATGGCCCCCATGTCGTGCAAAATGTCCTCCGCCGCAATGGTTTCGCGGCGGATGCGTGACTCGGCAAAGGCAATATCCTCCGGCACACGAGGGTTTAAATGGTGACACACCATGAGCATGTCCAAGTGTTCGTCCATCGTATTCACCGTGAACGGCATTGTGGGATTCGTGGACGAGGGCAACACATTGGCTTCACCGCAGACCTTGATGATGTCGGGGGCATGCCCGCCACCGGCGCCTTCTGTATGAAATGAGTGAATCGTCCGACCCTTGAAGGCTTTGATGGTATCTTCGACAAACCCGGCTTCGTTCAACGTGTCGGTATGGATGGCGACTTGAACATCGTACTCTTCCGCAACATCGAGGCAGGTCGATATTGCCGCCGGGGTCGTGCCCCAGTCTTCATGCAACTTGAGTCCGATCGCACCGGCCTCGACCTGTTCGCGGAGTCCATCTGGTAGCGACGAATTACCCTTCCCAAGAAAGCCGAGATTAATCGGAAATCCCTCCGCAGCTTCCAGCATACGATGGATATTCCATGCGCCGGGTGTGCAGGTCGTAGCATTGGTGCCGGTTGCCGGGCCGGTGCCACCGCCGATCAACGTCGTGAGGCCGTTCGCCAGGGCCTCATTGATGATCTGTGGGCAGATGAAATGGATGTGCGTATCGATACCACCGGCCGTAACGATCTTGCCTTCCGCCGAGAGTACTTCGGTGCAGGCGCCGACCTCCATCCATTGCGTGACACCTTCCATCATGTCAGGGTTGCCGGCCTTGCCGATGCCGACGATCCGGCCATCCCGGATGCCAATGTCGGCCTTTACGATGCCCCACCAATCGATGATGATCGCATTCGTGATGACCAGGTCCAATGCGCCCTTCGCACGCGTCGCGGCCGGCGACTGTCCCATGCCGTCGCGGATGACCTTGCCGCCGCCGAACTTCGCCTCTTCGCCAGGAACTGTCAGATCCCGCGTGATCTCGATCAACAAATCCGTATCGGCGAGGCGAATGCGATCACCGGCCGTCGGGCCGTACAGATCGGCATACTGTCGGCGTGGAATCTTCATCACGAAATCCTTTCGTGAAGGTTGAGGTTAAGGCTGAGGCTTAGCTCAACGGCCACTCCTCCATCCAACCTTGACCTCTACCTCAGCCTAGACCTTTCCCAGAAACCCCAGCTCTTTGGCCTTCCTCAGAGCTTGCTGTTTGACGTGAGGATCGTCGAGCCGCCCATTCGTCAATCCGTTGATCCCGTAAGCCACGCGATTGCCGCCGATCGAGACCAGCGTCACCCGCTTGTCTTCGCCCGGCTCAAATCGCACTGCAGTTCCGGCAGGAACCTGCAACCGAAACCCGTAAGCCTTCTCACGATCAAATCTTAGCGCGCGATTCGCTTCGAAAAAATGACAATGAGATCCAACCTGAATCGGCCGATCACCGGTATTGGCCACGACAAGCTCCACTATCTGACGGTCTTTGAAACTAACAATGTCGCCTTCACTGAGGATGATTTGACCCGGAATTATCGCTACAGATTGAGTCGAAAGTTTCTTGGCATTGAGACTCACACCCCTTTGCGTCGTCACTTTTCGCTTGGCCTTGATTTTCTTTTTCATCGATTCACCCATCTGAAGAAGGCTGAGGTTGAGGTCAAGGTTGAGCGAAGATCAAACTCTTGCTTCCTCAGCCTCGACCTCAACCTTAACCTTCCAACACCGCTGACGAGCATCCTGCTATCGAATTGGTTCATGAACGGTGACTAGTTTCGTTCCATCAGGAAACGTGCCTTCGACTTGTAACTCCAGAATCATCTCCGCCACGCCGGGCATGACATCTTTCTTCTTAAGAAGCGTCGCGCCATAACTCATGAGGTCCGATACCGAACGCCCATCGCGAATGCCTTCCAATATTGCGGCAGTCACAAATGCGACAGCTTCAGGGTGATTCAACTTCAATCCTCTGGCTTTGCGTTCCTTGGCCAAATTCGCCGCGACATAGATCAAGAGTTTTTCTTGTTCTCTCGGTGTCAGATGCATGGGGTCCTCATTCAGATGGGAGAGTCCCAAAATCCTTCGCGACGGCGCGGATCAGAGGGTTGAGTGCGGATGGGTTGAGACCTGGCACGAAGATCGTCGCTTTCATCCAGACCCGCTCCCCCTTGGCAATTCGTGGCCCGGTCATAGCTTGTCCTCTCAGCAAACAATTTCCTTTCACCAGAACATCGAGGACCCCGGTTTCGTCGTTGAGGGTGATATAGTAGCTTCCCACGCAGGGCGTTACCAGCCTCCAGTCTTCAAAATTGTCCGTGGTGATCGGCTCCA
>DATDFW010000209.1:0-3040 GCA_036522375.1 Nitrospiraceae bacterium | reverse complement strand
CCTATTCCACTATCGCCACCGGTAATCAGGGCCACCTTTCCATGAAGTTTGCCGCCACCTAGTCGCGTGCTATCTTTCGACTTGGGTTGCGGAATCATCTTTGATTGCAGCCCAGGCTGGCTCTCCTGTGTCTGGGGAGATCGTTGCTTCTCTACCATAATTCATAGAATCCAGACCGGAAACTGCGCGTTAGACCTGATGTTCATGCACCTTGAGATCCCTCGGCTATCAACGTCCAAAGCACATAGCCAACCATTAGGACAGCAACCCCATGCCATTCGGCCTAACATAGAATCCCCTTGCTCAATGTCTCATTTTCCTCGTGTCATCCGAGGGCCTCAACTGGGAAAAGGCCTAGGGTGCCCTGAGGCTTAGGCCTTTCGGAGCCGGAATGGCACTTACCGTCAAGCGAAACTCATAAAAGACGGCTGGTATTGGGCGCCCGACGTATTGGGAAGAACGCGCGAGAACCGAAGCAGAGGCCGTGGGATGAGGCTAGGCCACGATCGCGAGAGCCTGAACGAACATCCGGCTCCGCGTTAACGGTGGTAAAAATAGAGCGCGTTCACCGGCCAAGGAGCAAGGCTCCAACGCCCAGTGCCACTATTATGAGGATCGCCATGAGGTGCTGATTCATAATCCCCTCGACTTATCTTTCGCTGTGAGCAAAAGAAATACCAGTTAAGCATAGACAAATCTTTCAAAGAGATCGGAAATCCAAAAACTGCGTGGCTCATACACATCTTGTCCCAGGATTGAAGAAACCCCGACCTATCTGCGTGCTTTAAAAAAACCTTTTCACGAGCGACGCATTGTCTGCGTCTGAGCAAATTGTCCCAACTCAAGACAGGAACCTCGCAAGACATATTCACCACAGAAGTGAGACGACGTTGATTGGAGGTACTTCTGAGAATATTGGTATAGATGGACTGGATGCCTAGAAGCCAGCAAGGTCTTGACAGTGCGCAGGATCAAGGAGGACTTGAGTGAGCGGCCGTTACATCGCTTTACTCTCGAGAGTGCCGGGTTACCAGTCGTCACCAGGATCAGCCGTCTTTGTGATTTGCGGAATAGACAGTCGCCCGCTCTGGGCTAGCTTTCACATGCTTCCCGGTGAAATGGTAGGCGTGAGCGGCATTACCGCGTTCAGGACGAAGGTAGCCGTGACGGTGGTCGGCACGGTCAGCGTCATCGAACAATTGGCGAGAGTGTTGGAACATCCGGTCGCGTTCCCGGTGCCATTGCTCCAACCGATAAAGGTCGAGCCGCTACTGCCCACCGCTTGGAGGACCAGCGCAGTTCCAGTTGGATACTGGCCGGCACAACCGCTGAAGTGTACCCCTCCATCCGTGCTGCATGTGATTATTCCTATCCCAGTTCCACCCGTTAAAATAGACAGGGTAACCAGTAAGGGGTTCCCTGGAAATAGGGCTGTCACCGTCGTATCTACATTCATTGTCACGACGCATGGCCCAGTTCCCGAACAACCGCCACCACTAAATCCGGTAAATCCCGGTCCGGTTGCTGTCAGCGTCATCACAGTATTCGTCGGTACGACAAAGGAGCATGTCCCTGCCCCGGCACTGCAATTGATCCCCGCTGGAGTCGACGTCACGGTGCCACCATTATCGATCACGGTCAGCATCTTTAATGATGTCTGAAGCTGAGTAGTTGCTGCTTCGTTTGGGACCAGGGAGGTTCCAGTCGGAAGAGCCGCTACTACGGCCGTGTCAAAATTGGGGTCCGAAAATGCCGGCACGCGGGAACTGATAAACCCCGAAGGGAGTGTCTGAGGAAGCGTCATCAGAGTCGGGGTGACACTGGTGGCAAGCGTCATGAGCAACTGTGCGAGATTGACCACCTCAGGAGCCGTCACACTCGAGGCGCCGAGGACAGACACGGCCGTGACAATCTCGGATGGACAAGGTTGAGGATTTCCGATTTGATGGGTCCCAATGAAGAACCTCACCGTATCGCCAATTTGACACTCAAAGTGGCCACCCCCACTCGTAAACCCGCCCATCGAGTTCGACGAAGTCGTAAAGTGCAAGCCGTCCACCGGACTATCGAAAAAGGTTCCTGTACTGCTAGTCCCTTTGTCCCCGTTACCATCGCCGCATGCCACAAGAAGCAGCGTCATTCCAATCACGAGTAGTGCGCTGATGATCTGGAGCTTCACGCCATACTCCTAGATTCACACAGCAATGCTCGTGGTCATAATTCGACGCCCCACCAGTTGGGGCCAAATGGGTCGCAGATATCCTTCCATTTGCGGACCGCCCGAACACTGTTTATACTTATGCGTCGTATCGGATTCGTGCTCAGAATAGCAATTCGTAGGAGAGGACTAGGACCTTTCCTAGTCCTCTCTTTCTCCGGCATGCGATATAGTGAAGATGCTTCAGAAAATGCGATGGCAAACACTGCGGGTAAGCCTCATGGACAGAGAGGCGGATCACAGGAGAAACCGTGTGAGAGGCACTGGCAAACTCTGCGGATAGCATGACGGAAACGTGGTGTGGGGCGCAGGAGACACCAGGGCAAAAACACGCGGACAACACTGTGGGATACATCTCGGAGAGGTGAGGTGAACGCAGGAGAAACCAGAGCACAAACGCAACGGTAAACACTGGGAGAAGGGCTGCGGAAACGCAGTCTGAACACAGGAGAAACCTGCGATCTGGAGTAGGCTCGACATCGAAAGGTGCCGGGCCTTTTTTTATGGCCCACGCAATACTTCCAGGAGCGCCGGTTAGCCCTCCCATACTCCTGCGGCGAGTTTTGGGTCATCTTCCCTGAAAGCGGCCTAACAATCTGACTGCCTTTTCCTTCCTGGTGATCAACTCCCTGCCGCTCCTTTTGATCGTCGCTTACTTGGCCTAGCCTCCCAGGCAACCCGCTCCTAGATGAAGTAGACATGGTGATCAATGAGCCGGAGGACCTTGAAATACACTTAGATATAAGGCAGTAGACGTGATACGTCAATCCATAATCAGTTGAAGTTATGTTGACAACTTGTCACGCCACATACGTTTGAATG
>DATDFW010000208.1:0-6534 GCA_036522375.1 Nitrospiraceae bacterium | reverse complement strand
CGGCTTTCCCAGCGTTTACCTATAGCCGTGACAGATGAAAGCTATCGAGGACTTTGTCGGAAAATTCCAACGGATCTTTTGAATCTAACATAAGTTCCTGTAACTGACGTATCGTATCGCCTTGCTCAGATTCTGGCACTCTCAAAGTTACCAATAGGCTCGTCAGATATTCCCCATGTCCCATGGCGAGGTTTTGTTGAACTTCTGAATAACCTCTGAGTGTGAGATTCCTTGCAGTCTTAAATCGTGCATACTGTTCGGTTTGTTCAAGGGACACATTCTTCAGAACAAGAAGAACGTGATATTGAGTTGGGTTCAACTGAATGGTCGAATCATTCATGGAATCTGTTGTAGATCCTAAGAGTCCACAACAAATAATGTTCCCCCAGAACCAGGGATTGAAACGATGCATCAGGAGGATATTGCGGTCATCATATCCCTCCTTCTTTAGAACAAGGAACGTATTCTTTGATCGTTCAAATTTTGTAGCCAGAAGCGGGGTCTCGCCGAGAGGGACTGACCCCATGAGAAACACCTGCGCCCCAGGAGGGTCTGAAGTAATCTTCATTTCCTGGTCAAGCCCCCCTTCGGTAACCAGCGACACTACGCTGGCGCAACTTGTAAGAAATAGCCCCAGCACGGTCATACAAAATAATGCGCTAACCTTTCTCATGACTCTCTCCTCCTAATGATCACTCTCGAAAGGAAGCTGAAACATGTTTATGAGAGATGGGTGCAATTTATGTGCGTGGTTAGAACTTAGGCAGTTTCATTGAGAATGCCACTGGTGTGGCGTACCAAATTGATGAAACACACGATAAGGATATGGTTCCGTGGGATCTAAATGGATACGTGGCAGGATCTATTTGGATTCAGACTGACGGGGGGGAAGGCTGTCAGATTGAGATGAAGGAAAGTGGTGTTTATAGAGGGAAAGTTCAAATGAAACTTGGAGCGGCTTCGCGGTACCTTGTGGAGGACCAAGGCTTGTCGCTACGGGCGCTTGCGAAGAATGTCGGCTGTCTAATGCGAGTGAGTGCTCAGGCGTTAGGTCCCTCAGCCATCTGAAGCAGGGGATGAGGCTTTACGGGGTGGGGAATCTCGAAAAAAGTCTCAAGTGTTACGGGGGAGTGTTATCTGAATTTCCGAGTATTCATAGGATTGACAAAATTCAGCAAATAAGGTCCCAGTTCTACTGATGGCATTTATGTTTTCAACATAACAATCTTGCGGTGATGAAGAGTAACTCATAATCCAGTCCGTGGAAAATGGCA
Source organism: Nitrospiraceae bacterium (assembly GCA_036522375.1). Lineage (GTDB taxonomy): Bacteria > Nitrospirota > Nitrospiria > Nitrospirales > Nitrospiraceae > Palsa-1315. Next base: position 5,260 of record DATDFW010000208.1, on the reverse strand, counting down.
CTCCGCTGACGTGACTATTATCTTTTTCCAGGGAAAAGGTTGTCGAGATTGACGCGGTTTCTGATTTAGATCCCGGCCGTCTTCAGTTACCTAGGCTCGTCACATGCTGGTATACCACTTGCTTCCTCAATCCAGATATACTAAGCACCATTTTTTATCTCCGACAATGACACACTGTACTCATGCTGACAACCCGGCTGGCGCAGTGATGTGCTCGCACTGCGGAGCCGCGATCACGAAACACTGCCCGCAGTGCCAGGAACGTCTCCCTCTCCGTGCCCAGTACTGTCTCTCCTGCGGCCTACCGCTTGCCCATTCGAATGTAGGCCCACTTTCTCCTGCGTCGGCACCGTCTGAAGCGTCAGGCGAACGCCGACCGGCCACCATTCTCTTCTCGGATCTCACCGGCTATACGGCCATGAATGAGCGGCTCGATCCGGAAGAAGTCGAAGCGATCATGCGTCGCATTAAGGAGCAGGCCGTTGAGATCGTCGAGCGTCATGGCGGCATTGTCAATCAGTTCGTGGGTGACGAGATCTTAGCCTTGTACGGCATCACCCAAGCCCATGAAGACGACCCACTTCGCGCCGTGCAGTCAGCAGTGGAGTTGCACGCCATCGTACGCGAATTGAGTCCTGAGGTTGAGACTCGCATTGGGCAGCCGCTCAGAATGCATACCGGCATCCATACCGGTTTGATCGTGACGAACCTCCGGGACACCCGTGACGGGTTGTATGGAATTACCGGGGGGACGGTGATTACCGGGGTTCGCCTGAAAACCGAAGCGAAGCCGGACGATATTCTCATCAGTAGCGATATGCAGAAACTCATCGCTCCCTACTATGACACGGAGGCACTGCCCGCCATCACGCTCAAAGGACAAGCGAGACCATCCGTCCCCTATCGCGTTCTGAAGAAATCCCAGATTCAATCGCGCTTTGAGGCTGCGGCTCTCCGGGGCTTCAGCCGATACATCGGCCGCCAGGACGAATTAGAGATCCTCCAAGGCTGCCTAGAACGGATCAAGCTGGGACAAGGCGCATTGGTTACGGTGATAGGAGACGCCGGCATTGGAAAAAGTCGACTGCTTCACGAATTCACTACGGACCTTGGTACTACGAGGATCACTGTCCTCCAGGGGAAATGCCAAACGTTCGCCCAATCGACACCCTACTATCCGTTCCTCGAAGCCCTGAGACGGGAGCTCTCGTTGAGTGAAGATACCCCTCTCGACGACAGAGCACACACAGTGCGGACGAATATCCTGAACATCGATCCCGAGTTAGCGCCGTACGTGCCCTATTATTTACATCTGCTGTCTATTCATACCGATCCCATGATCACGCATATGCAAGGCGAAGAACTGCGGCATGCGATGGTGGACGCGTTGACCAAGGTCTTCATGCGTTTGGCGGCACGGGGACCGACCCTGTTGATCTTGGAGGATTGGCATTGGCGCGATGAACCCTCAGGGCAAGTCTTAAGACACTTGGCCGGCCTCTTGCCGGATCATGCTCTGTTAATAGTCATAACCTCCCGACCAGATCATACGGTGTCATGGGCGACATCCAACCATCACGTTCCCATGGTCCTGAGTCCGCTCGATGTCCAAGACAGTGAATGGATCATGCAATCGGTGTTCAAAAGCGACATGTTGCCCGCAGGACTTCGAGACCTTATCTTTGAGCGGACCGTCGGAAACCCCTTGTTCATTGAAGAAATTTGTCATGGGCTCATCGAGGACGGCGCGGTCGTCGTGCAGGCACGCGTGGCTTCCCTGACTCGACCACTCAACAACCTCGTGCTACCCGAGACGGTCCAATCGATCATCCGCTCCCGCCTTGATCGTCTGGATTGGAAACTCAAGGAAGTGCTGCGGCTCGCCTCCGTGATCGGACGCGTGTTCACCGTCAACCTGCTTGAAAAGGTCTATCAAGGGCAAACGTCCGGCAACTTGCGCGAATCGTTGGAGGCGTTGACCAGGTTCGACATGGTACTTCCGGTCGAAGGCCATCCGGGGTCCGAGTACATGTTTAAACATGTGCTGACCCAACAAGTCGCATACTCTACGGTCCTGCTTCAGCAGAGAAAGGTGCTGCACGGTCTTGTTGGAAACGCGATTGAAGAATTGTATCGACATCGACTGCAGGAACTCGTGAACCTCCTGCATCATCATTTCAGTTTGGCTGAGGACTGGAAGAAAGCGATCCAATACGCACGCGAGTCCGCCGAGAAAGCCAAACGGGTCAGTCAATTCGAAGAAGCGTTACGGTTGATCGAGCAGATGAAGATCGCCATCTCACAGCTGCCCCCTGATCGGACGAAGCAGGGCACGCTGGTTGAGACGCTGCTAGAAGAGGAACGGCTCTGCGACACGCTGGGATGGCGCACCCAGCAAGAGGCGGTGATGACTCAAGTTTTCTCAATTCTTCGTGTCTATGACGATCCGGCCTCTTTAGCCGCCGCGTATTTGCGGCAAGGGGATCTCTATACCCAGCTTGGCCGCTTGCAGGACGCCGACGAAGCCCTGACGAAATCGTTGTCCATGAGGCAGGCCCTAGGGGATCGAGCGGGAGAAAGTAACGCGCTGCGCAGTCTGAGTTTTCTGCAATGGCATCAAGGCCGGCTTCAGGACGCCGTCGCCTCGAACGAGGCGGCGCTGGCGATCGATCGCGAACGCGGCGATCTCCGAGCCATGTCCCATGACCTCACCAATCTCGCGCCGGTGTTGCAACAGCTCGGAGATTTCACCGGGGCGCTGGAGCGGCTGCAACTGGCACTCGAACTTGAGGCCTCCCAGCAGGACGCATTTAACCGGATGACGATTCTCTTCAACATCGCCAATGCGCACAACAAAGCGGGTGCTTTCGACCAGGCACTCGCGTACTACGGCGACTCTTTGGCGGTCTGCTTGGATCATCGCCTGCGGATCAATCAAACGCTCGTGCTCTCGTGTATGGCCAGCATTTATTGGAAACAACACCGCCCTGATGACTGCCTCCGTCTCTGCGAGGAAGTCCTGGGGATCTGCCGGGAGATGAAATATGGGCGCGGACTCTCCAATGGCTTGACGGCGCTCGGGAACTTCCTCCTCTTGCTTAACCGACCCCATGACGCCTTACCCTATTTCTTGGAAAGTACCTCGGTCCTCGCCGAATTAGGCGATGCGTGCAATGAAGCGGTGTCATGGAGCATCGCGGCCACGATTTATCAACAAACCAGCCGGCATCAAGACGCCTTCGAAGCTTGGAAAAAGGCGCGACATTTACGCACACGGATGGACGATCACTACGGGGAGGTCCAAGCCGTTCATGAAATGGGCCGGCTCGCCCGCGATCATTTCGGTGAGCCGGTGCAGGCCTTGCAATATTTTCAAGAGGGTCTTGACCTGGCAGTCCGTTTAAAGGACCTCCGCAAACAGGGAGACCTCCTGAATGCCATGGGCATTACTGAATGGAATCGTGGAGCCTATGAACCGGCATTAGCGCATTACGATGCAGCGCTCGCACGATATCGTGAGGCCGGCGATCTGGCCGAGACCGCTCTCATGCTCAACAGTCTCGGCGTCACACTCCGAAAGCTTTGCCGGTTTGACGAAGCCCTTGATCGCTTCCAGCAAGGGGTCTCCGCAGCTCAGCAAGCCAACCATCTGCTCTTCCATGCCTATGCGTTAGCCGGAATCGGCGATGTGTATCACGACAGAGGGGAGTACACACAAGCCATACGTTATTACCAGCGATCGCGTAGGATTCGCTGCGAAGTTGGCGACCGTCTGGGCGAAGGCTGGATGCTGCATCACCTGGCTTTGGCCGGGCTGGCCGACGGACAGCAGGACCAGGCGCGAGACTGGGCGGAACAAGCCTCGTGCATTGCCGAGACCAGACATGATTCGGAATTCACCCATGCCTGCGTGTGTCTACGAGCCCGATTTTCCACCTAACTAAGGAGGGGATGCATGCCACGATATATCATTGAGCGAACGTTGCCTTCCATGCCGCCGGAAGAGCTGCAGAAGCTTGCAAAACGGTCGATTGAAGTCGCGGACGGCATGCCAGGAGTCGTCTGGATTAAGAGCTATATCTCCGAATCGGAAGGCAAAACCTACTGCGAATACGAGGCACCCAATCCCGATGTGCTGTTTGAGCACGCCCGGCGACTCGGTATTTCGGCCGAACGGGTCACCTTGATCACCGCGGAGGTGAACCCCAGCATGTTCCGGTAACACGGTTCCCTTTTCATGGGACCAACGAGAACAGGGCCGCTCAACATCATTACCGGCTCGTTGTTGGATCGGAGGAAGATTTAACAATTGTGGCAACTGATCTGGAAGGCCCCGCGCCCTAATTGCTGTTTCATTTAGTCGCTGGGCAGATCAAATCGGATCGGGTGGTCACGTTCATGGCGAGAGAGAGAGTTGTCGAGTCAATCTAACTGAAGATTATCTTGGAGGCTACGTGCTCGCCAGACTTCGGAATAAATTGTCCACCGGCATTTTCATGGCAATTGGTAATTTCTCCGACCAAACAGGTCGATCCATTACTATAGAAATCCACCCGCACAAATGAAAAGGAGGCACTCAACGCCGCGGCGATCGACAGCATTTCGTTCAAGTTGCCGGGACAATGAAATGGCTTTAAAGATTTTTCACGAGTGATTGAAAAGTCTTGCTCGCCCCACTTCGCGTCGAAAAATTTATAACTATAGTCGGTATAGCTACCCTCAATAGCTTGTATCAGCTTCGGACTGCCGTTGTAACAAAAGAATAGGTATTCATCGGGATCGGAATTGCCAAAGATTAACGGTTCCACGATGATCTTTGGCTGTAATGTTTTGTAGTTGGCTTCACGGCCTCTTCGGTAGTAATTGAGATCGAACCATCGTTCGATGGTCTTGAAGTCGATGGCTTCTCCGTTGTGACGCACAATCACGTGCCCGCTGGCATGGGTCGGCTTGATACAGCAGGCCGCAGGAAATGGATAGGCCCTCACGTCGTCCATACTGTGCAGGACGGTAAGAGTGGGGACGTTGTATTGATCACCCACCACGGCTTTCACGAACATTTTGATAAACTCTTTATCGGTGACAAACACGCGTAAGGGATGAATGATTTCATCCGTGGTCTTAATCTTGTAGAGGACATCATTGAAGATCAGGTTATTGGTCGGGATTCTTCTGTGCGATACATAGAAGTCGAACAAACCGATCAATTTGTCTCCAAGTCGGTTGTACGGAGTCAGTGTCCGCAGCCATCGTAGGACGG
>DATDFW010000207.1:0-9504 GCA_036522375.1 Nitrospiraceae bacterium | reverse complement strand
CCCCGCTCCCCCCGTTGACTCCCTTCAAGCCGCTTTGTTAGACTTCGAAATCCAATTCTAAGTCATTGAAAGACCCCTTGTTTCTTCTACCTGAGCAGCATTAGGAACACCATGCACCACCACATATGCAAGACCTTGCTCTTAGACGAGGTGTATCGGTTCGATCGATTTCCCCTCATGATTGATGGAACCCAGGGAGAATGGGGTGCCGGTGATTCAATTGCCGCAGAAGAAGAGCTTCCATCACCACCAACCAACGTAGCCGCGAGATCTGGGAACGGTCGAGTCACTATTACCTGGGATCCCGTTCCCGATGCCATGTACTACAATCTCTATTTCCAAACCACCAAGGGTGTGATGATCAAGTCGTCCGATCTCACACGTCCGATTGCCTCCGCCGATGATTTTAAAGCGGTCATTGGGGTAAAAAAAGATAAAGCAACCTGCTTGGAAGGCACTCAGAGCCCGTTTGTCCATGACGATCTCGCCAATGGGACCTGCTACCACTATGTCGTGACTGTGGTGACGCAGAAGGGGGAGAGCTTCGAGTCTCAAGAGGTCATGGCGATTCCTTCGCCCTATCTGTTGGCCATGAGCATCGGTTGCGAAGGTGTGGACGACGGTGAGTTCAGTTCGCCCACGGGGATCACACTCGACAAGGATGGCAATATCTACATTGCCGACACCGATAACCATTCGATTCAAAAATTTGACAGGTCGGGAAAGTTTCTCGCGCGCTGGGGCGGCGATCCCTCTTCGCAAGAAGGGAACTTCTACTATCCGCGGGGCCTGGTCGTCGGGCCGAATGACGTGCTGTATATTGCAGACAGCGGCAATAACCGCATTCAAAAGTTCGATCTGGAAGGCAATGTAATGCAGGCCTGGGGTAAATTCGGATTTGCATGGCGCGGGGCCGATCTAGGCAAGTTCGATGTGCCTTGGGGGTTGGCGACGGATGCAGAAGGGAATCTGTACGTTTCAGATACGAGCAACGCACGCATTCAGAAGTTCACCTCGGATGGGACGGCGTTACTCAAGTGGGGCCGTGACGGAAGCTTCGACGGGGCCTTCTTCTTCCCCCGTGGCGTGGCGGTCGATTTTGTCGGCAACATCTTTGTGGCCGATGAAAGCAATAATCGCATTCAGAAGTTCGATGCCCGAGGAAGTTTTCTTGCCAAGTGGGGGCGGGAGGGAGCGGGTCCCGGTCAATTCAAATCCCCTTGGGGAATTGCCTGCGATGCGCTCGGCAACGTCTATGTCGTCGATACAGGAAACCATCGTATTCAAAAGTTCGACGGCAACGGAACGTTTCTCTGTGCGTGGGGGAACCGTGGACGAACGGAAGGGCAGTTGAATTATCCCTATGGGATTGCGGTCGACAAAGAAGGTGCGGTGTATGTGGTCGATAGCGGCAATGGCCGCGTCCTGAAGTATGTGCCGACCGATGAAGAGATCAATCGCGGGAAGGATGATGCGACAACCAGTCAAGTGCCGAGCGAGACTCCGGCACCCAGCAGCGTGGCAGTCAAAGCCGGCGATACGGAAACCTTCCTCAGTTGGATGGAGGTCCCTGGGGCACAGTCCTATAACCTCTACTTCAATACCGTCCCAAAGCTCACGACCCAATCAGCGACGAAAATTGAAGGTGTGACCAACCCCTATGTGCACACAGGCCTCTCGAACGACACCCCTTACCACTATGCCGTGACCGCAGTGTTCGAAACCGGCGCCGAAAGCGAAATGTCAAGTGAAGTGACGGCCACCCCGGTACTCATCGATATCACAGCGCCGCAAAATCCCTATGCCGTGATCAATCATGGCGCGTTTATGACGAATACACCGGAAGTCATCGTCACGATTTCAGCAAACGATGTCGATAGCGGCGTGGGGGCCTACTTTATCTCCGAGGCGCCGATGACCCCCATGGCGGGGACACCGGGATGGGTCGATGTGACACCAGCTACTAAGTTTGGCGCAACGATCCCGTTTATTATGTCGCCGGGAGACGGACAGAAGTCGGTCTATGTCTGGTTTAAGGATGAGGGCGGAAACGTCTCCACCCCCGCATCGGCCACGATTTTGGTCAATACGTCAGGGTATCTGTGCGTGTCCCAATGGGGCCGTACGGGCCGCGGAGCTTCATTGCTGCATGGTGGCGAATTCATGGCCCCGATCTATGGCCTCAGCATCGATCAACAAGGATCGTTGTTCGTGGTCGACAACGGCAACAATCGGGTTCAGAAATTCGACAATGCCGGGAATTTCATCATCCTCTGGGGGAACTTCGGTTCGGCCAATGCAAATTTCCACAACCCCACCGGGATTGCATGCGATGGCAAGGGCGACGTCTGGGTCGTCGACACGAATAATCATCGTGTCCAGAAATTCGATGGGAAGCTCGGAGGCTATCTCATGAAGTTCGGGTCGCGGGGAAACGGCGAAGGGCAGTTCAACTCCCCTTGGGGCATCGCGGTCGATCGGGTGCGTGGGTACATTTATGTGGTAGACAGCGCCAACTTCCGCGTGCAGAAATTCGATATGAACGGAGAGTTCATCATGTCCTGGGGCAGCTTCGGGAGCGGAGATGGCCAATTCTATTTCCCTCGTGGCGTGGCCGTGGATCAAGCGGATGGGTTTGTGTACATCGTCGACATGGGAAATCACCGGATTCAGAAGTTCGACACCAGTACCAACGTGCTTCCTCAATTGCTCGCCAAATGGGGAGGCAGTGCCGAAGCAGGCCATGCAAGCAGCCCGCTTGCACAGGAGGCCGGTCAGCTACGCTCTCCTTGGGGTATTACAGTCGATGGAGCCGGGGACGTCTATGTGTCGGACACCGGCAACCACCGTATCGAGAAGTTCGATCGAGAAGGCAATTTCATCACCCAGTGGGGTGGGTTCGGAAATGGAAAGGGGCAATTCAACTTCCCTTACGGCATCGCAGTCGACGCGAGAGGAAGTGTGTTTGTCGTCGACAGCGGGAACACCAGGGTCGAACAATTTATGCCGGCCGACGAGGGGAGCGAACAGCTTCAGGAAGAGGCCGAAACCACGGCCGAGATCGAGCAGGCGCAGGGCACGTCCGGGGCATAACCGGCCAGAAGATATTGCAGGATGCTCAAAAAGGCTGTCCAGCAAGGCCGCAGCGAGTGAAGGCCCGAGGCGTACCCTCTGGGGTACGTTGAGGGTCTGAACGATGCGAGAACGATGCTGGCAGACTTTTTCAGCATCCTGCTGGTGAGGGGAAGATATGCTCGATAAGGAACCACGCCTGGGACTGACCTACGACGATGTCGTATTGGTTCCAGCCAAATCGCAGATTTTGCCGAGTGAAGTCGATATGCGTACGATGCTCACTCGCCACATCAAGATCAACATTCCCATTATCAGCTCGGCCATGGATACCGTGACCGAGTCCCGTTTGGCCATCGCCATTGCCCGAGAAGGCGGCATTGGGATTATTCATCGGGTGCTGTCGCCGGTGGATCAAGCGACAGAAGTGGACCGGGTCAAAAAATCCGAGAGCGGTATGATTCTCGACCCGATTACGATCTCGCCCGATGAAACGATTCGCGATGCCCATGCACTGATGGCGAAATATCGGATCTCCGGCATTCCTGTCACAAAAGACAAGAAGTTGGTGGGGATTCTCACGAACCGCGATCTGCGGTTTGAAACCCGGATGGATCTGAAGGTTTCGCAGATCATGAAGCGCGACAAACTGATCACGGCTCCCGAAGGGACAAGCTTGGAAAAGGCCCGCGAAGTGTTGCACGAGCATCGTATCGAGAAGCTTCCGGTCGTCAACAAGCATTTCGAGCTCAAGGGCCTCATTACCATCAAGGATATCGAGAAACGCATCATGTATCCCAACGCATGCAAGGACGGCCATGGCCGACTGTGTGTGGGTGCAGCTGTCGGGGTGGGGCCGGAGACAGATGATCGCGTGGTTCGGCTCAAGCAGGTGGGGGTGGACGTGATCGTAATCGATACTGCCCACGGACATTCTCAAGCGGTGCTGGATACGGTCAAGATGATTAAGAAACGTCATTCGAGCGTCGAACTGATCGCTGGGAATATTGCCACCGCCGAGGCGGCGAAAGAACTCCTTCGCGCCGGCGTCGATGCCGTAAAGGTTGGTGTGGGGCCTGGTTCAATTTGCACGACCCGTATCGTGTCAGGGGCAGGTATGCCGCAGTTAACGGCGATTGCCGATTGCGCAAAAGCTCTTGCAGGCAGCGGGGTCCCCATCATTGCAGACGGCGGCATTAAGAATTCAGGCGATATCACAAAGGCGTTGGCAGCCGGTGCCTCTTCGGTGATGCTCGGAGGGCTCTTGGCTGGTACGGAAGAATCCCCTGGTGAAACCGAGTTGTACCAAGCTAGGACGTATAAGGTCTACCGTGGCATGGGCTCGATCGGCGCCATGGAGCGAGGCGGTGGAGATCGGTACGGACAAGGCGGGCGACCGGTTCAGAAGTTGGTCCCAGAGGGCATTGAAGGTCGTGTGCCCTATAAGGGAAAACTCTCGGCCGTCATCTACCAACTGACCGGCGGAGTCAAGTCCGGCATGGGCTACTGTGGATGTAAGACGGTATCGGACCTCCAGCAGAAGGCCAGATTTATGCGGCAGACGGTGGCAGGTCTCCGCGAAAGTCACGTACACGATGTAATTATCACGAAGGAAGCGCCGAATTATCGGATGGATTGGGAGTAAGTGCAGTAAGGGGTCAGGGGTAAGGAGTGAGGGGTTCCGAAACCTGACCCGGCCTTCCGTTTCAACCTCTACCCCTTACCCCTCACCCCTAACCGCATCAAGATGGAACTCTGGCACGATAGAATCCTGGTCCTTGACTTCGGATCCCAATATACACAGCTGATTGCACGCCGCATTCGCGAAGCCCAAGTCTACTCGCAAATTCTGCCCTGCACCGTTCCTTTGGCGACCATTCTCGCCTATCGCCCGCAAGGTATCGTGCTGTCCGGTGGTCCATCCAGCGTGTACGAGAAAAAGGCGCCGAGCGTGTCCAAAGAACTCTTCGATCTGGGGATTCCCATTCTCGGTATCTGTTATGGCATGCAGTTGGTGACGCATCTCTCCGGCGGAGAGGTGGCAAAATCCAAACATCGTGAGTACGGTCGAGCGGAGCTCACGATCGACGACAAGAGCGATCTCTTCAAGGGCATCGGCAAAGAGGGATCGACGGTTGTCTGGATGTCGCATGGAGACCGTATCGAACGGATGCCTCCGGAATTCCGTTCAATCGCGCATACGGCGAATTCTCCGATCGCGGCCATGAAACGCGACGATCAGAAGCGCCGGATCTACTGCCTCCAGTTTCATCCGGAAGTGGTTCATACTCCTGAAGGGACGACGTTGCTCCGCAACTTTGTGTACGACATTTGCGGGTGCAAGCCGACCTGGACGATGCAGTCCTATGTGGATACCGCGGTGAAGCAAATCCGCGAGCAGGTTGGCAAGAAGCGGGTGATCTGTGCATTGAGCGGGGGTGTGGATTCATCGGTGGCTGCCGCATTAACCCATCGGGCCATTGGAGACCAGCTGACCTGCATTTTTGTGGACAATGGACTGCTTCGGAGCGGAGAGAAAGAACAAGTCAAACAGACCTTTGCCAATCAACTCCATTTGAACTTGCGGATCATTGATGGGTCCAAATCGTTTCTTGCCAAGCTCAAAGGGGTGATCGATCCAGAGCGCAAACGGAAAATAATCGGGAAGCAGTTTATCGAACAATTCGAGGCGGTCGCCAAAAAGAAATCCGGAGGCGCGACATTTTTGGCCCAGGGCACGCTCTATCCCGATGTGATTGAAAGTGTGAGCTTCAAGGGGCCGTCTGCAACCATCAAAACTCACCACAATGTCGGAGGATTGCCGACAAGGATGAAACTGAAATTGATCGAGCCTTTGAGGGAATTGTTCAAAGATGAAGTACGAGTATTGGGTACGGAATTAGGTCTGCCGGATGAGATTGTCTGGCGGCAACCTTTCCCAGGGCCTGGCCTTGCCATCCGAGTACTGGGAGCGGTCACCAAGGAGCGGCTGGAAATCCTGCGAGCGGCCGAATTCATTCTCGATCAGGAAATCCGTGCCGCCGGCTTGTACCGGGAGATCTGGCAATCGCTTGCCGTGCTGTTGCCGATCAGGACCGTAGGAGTCATGGGTGATCAACGGACCTATGAACATGTCATTGCGCTTCGTGCTGTGACGAGCCTGGATGGGATGACGGCCGATTGGGCCAAGATCCCAAATGACATATTGGGCAAGATCTCCAACCGGATCATCAATGAAGTGAAGGGCGTGAATCGGGTAGTGTACGATATCAGCTCGAAACCGCCGGCCACGATTGAGTGGGAGTAAGAGGTAGGTTGAGGCTGAGGTTAAGGTCGAGAGAAAATGGAAGTCAGGTTGCAAAAAGTCATTGCCGGAACGGGGCTGGCATCGCGGCGAAAATCCGAGGAATTGATTGCCGCGGGACGGGTAACGGTTAACGGCAAGGTCGTGACGGAGCTTGGCACGAAGGTCGATCCCGATCGCGTCCATATTAAGGTAGACGGCAAGCATCTGAGTGCGATCCAACCGTATGTCTATCTCGTGCTGAACAAGCCGAAGAATGTCATGTCGACGTTGGATGATCCAGGTGGCAGACCGACGGTGAAGGACTACCTCCGTGGGATATCGGTGCGGGTGTTTCCCGTCGGTCGATTGGACTTTGACAGCGAAGGGTTGATGCTCCTGACGAATCATGGTGATTTAGCCCAGACCTTGCTGCATCCCCGCTACCATGTGCCGAAGACCTATCTCATCAAGATTAAGCAGGTGCTAACGGATGAACATATCAGGCAGCTGGAACAAGGGGTACAGTTGGAAGACGGGATGACCGGTCCGGCTATCGTCAAGAAGGTGAAGAAGGCCAAGCTCAATTCCTGGTTGGAAATTACGATTCGCGAGGGGCGTCAGCATCAAGTCAAGCGGATGATGGAGGCGGTCGGTCATCCTGTCTTGAAGCTGACCAGGATCAAGATGGGGCCGCTGTCGTTGGGTGATCTGGCACCGGGTGAATTCAGATACCTGACCGACCATGAAGCGAACGCCTTGCGCGAGCTTGCGGAACAGAAGCTGATTTCAGCAAAGGATACAAAGACGCAGGCTCCCAGGCCAAAGAGGCGAGTCAGTCGGGTTGGATGGGCCCGTTCTAAGCCGCATTATTCATGAGCGCTTCTGCTACAATCGCCGATCCGCTGCTACGACGAGCCGTCGGCCGCCGGGCTCGCCCCTCGGACCCTCACCGTACTGCACGAATACGCATCGGGTCCTCACGGCTCCGCGCGTCGGCCTCGCGACGCGGCTCAGCGATTTCGCAACGAACCGTCATGAATAATGCAGGCTAAGAAAGCGAAGGTGGTATGAAGGTCAGAACTCATCGGTGCGGGGAGCTTACGAAAGCCGCGGTTGGGCAGACGGTCGTCTTGAACGGCTGGGTGCAGCGGCGTCGCGACCATGGCATGGTCATGTTTATGGATCTGCGGGATCGAACTGGGCTGACCCAAGTGGTGTTTAACGCCGAGCGTAACCCGACAGTGCACCAGGCCTCTCATGCTTTAAAGAGTGAATGTGTCGTGTCAGTGACGGGCCAAGTGATGGCGAGACCGGAGGAGTCCAAGAATCCGAATCTTTCGACCGGGGAAATTGAAGTCTTTGTGGATGCCGTTGAGATGCTGAACGAATCGAAGACCCCGCCTTTCGTGATCGAAGACGACGCCGAAGTGACGGAGTCGATCAGGCTGAAGTATCGCTACCTCGATCTTCGGCGTCCCAAGATGCAGCGCCTCTTAAGCCTCCGGCACAACATCATGCAAGCCGTCCGTGGATTTCTGAATAAAGAACGGTTTCTTGAAGTGGAAACGCCGATCTTGACCAAGAGCACGCCGGAAGGTGCGCGTGACTATTTGGTGCCGAGCCGGGTGAACCCAGGTCAATTCTTCGCGCTTCCACAATCGCCGCAGCTCTTCAAACAAGTGCTCATGGTAAGCGGAGTCGATCGGTACTATCAGATCGCGCGCTGCTTCCGCGACGAGGATCTGCGCAATGACCGGCAACCGGAATTTACACAGATCGATGCGGAACTGTCCTTTGCCGACCGCGAGCAAGTCATGAGTGTGATGGAGCGGATGATCGTTACCGTGTTTCGTGAGGCGGGCGGGGTCCAGCTGCCGACGCCATTTCCGCGCATGACCTATGCCGAAGCATTGGGCCGCTATGGAACGGACAAGCCGGATCTGCGTTTCGACATGCCGCTGTATGACGTGACCGCCTTTGCGGCGACCAGCGAGTTCAAGGTGTTCAAAGAGGCGGCGACCAAGGGTGGAATAGTGAAAGCCTTGATTGTACAAGGCGGAGCGACCACGCCACGAAGCAGGATCGATGCGCTGGGAGAGACCGCCAAGGGGTTTGGTGCGAAGGGGCTTGCTTGGCTGAAGATTACTATGGAAGGCCAGCTTGATTCCGTGATTGCCAAGTTTCTAGATGCCAAAGCCTTTGCGGCGGCCCTTCCCCAAGCAAAGCCCGGTGATCTGGTCCTTTTCGGCGCCGACAAGCCCGCTATTGTCCACGACGTATTGGGCCGTATCAGGCTGTTATTGGGTGAAGAGCTGAAGCTAATCGATACTACGGCCTGGAAGCCCTTGTGGGTCGTCGAATTCCCTTTGCTGGACTACTCGCCGGAAGAAAAGCGGTACATCTTCATGCACAATCCCTTTGCCGCACCGATGGACGAGGACGTGGGGCTTTTGGATTCGGAACCGCTCAAAGTTCGGGCGAAGGCATATGATATGGTGTTGAACGGAAGCGAAATCGGTGGTGGGAGTATTCGGAACCATCGAAGCGATATTCAACTGCGCATTCTCGACCTGCTCGGTATCAAGAAGGAGCAAGCGCAGGCAAAGTTCGGGTTCTTGCTCGATGCGCTCGACTATGGGGCGCCTCCACACGGCGGAATTGCCTTCGGGCTCGATCGGCTCATCATGTTATTGGGAGGGGCGGATTCGATCCGCGACGTGATCGCGTTCCCCAAAACACAACGGGCACAGTGTCCCCTGACTGATGCGCCGTCTTCCGTCAGTCCTGAGCAGTTAAAAGAGCTGCATATTAAGCTCGATCTCGTCGAGTAGCAGGATGTTGAAAAAGTCCGCCAGCTTCGTTCTCGCATCGCTCAGAGGCTCAACGTACGGGACAAAGTACGCCTCACCTCTTCGCTCGCTGCGGCCTCACTGGACGGCCTTTTTGAACATTCTGCTGAGTATTCTGATACGTTTCAGGGGCATTCCCCTCGAAGTGTTGTCAGTGTACTTATCAAGGGCTCGATAGGGAGGAGATTTCCACCCCCATGGCAGGCAATTCGTTCGGACAAGTCTTCACCATCACGTCATTCGGCGAGAGTCACGGGCCTGCGATCGGCTGTGTCGTGGATGGTTGTCCGCCTGGCC
>DATDFW010000206.1:0-8086 GCA_036522375.1 Nitrospiraceae bacterium | reverse complement strand
ACAGTCTTCATGAGCCTGGGGATGAACTGCAGGCAGGGCGCGAGCCATAGCGGGTCGAGGGCTGGGGAAATAGAAGACGGACTTCAGGCTGCTTGCCAACCTCGGCGAGCAATTGGCTGATCGTTCGCTGGAGTGTGGGATGCAGAAACAGCGGGTCGAGTTCGCTCAACGGCATGAGGACGAACCGCCGTTGATGCAAGCGAGGGTGCGGCACTATGAGATCCGGCTCGTTGATCACCCGTTTACCGTAAAACAAGATGTCCAGATCCATGGTCCTGGGGCCTGATCGATTATCTTCATCACGGCCGAGCGCATGTTCGATTTCCCGTAGGATAGCCAAGAGGCTCTTTGGCGTGACATCGGTCTCGAGCTGTACGACACCGTTTAAGAACCAGCCGCTACCGGGATTGGCATGATCGTTCACTGGTTCGGTTTCATAGAGCATCGACACAGCCACGACCTGTGAGTGTGGCAACAGGTTCAGCAGCGTCACCGCACGGTCGCAAAAATCGATCCGATCTCCAACGTTCGACCCAAACCCGATGAACACAGTTTCTCTTCCCATTTTCCCTTACTCTCCACCCCAAGGAGGATCGTGGTGCATCAGGAGTCGAGGTGTCGAGGTGAGGGGTGACTGCGCGCGTCGTTCTCACCCACCCAACCCCGAGCGCGCCGAGACGCGCTCTTGTCCCAAGCGAGCACAGCTTTATCGTGCGCGTTCCGCGAGCAAACCACTTGCCTCGACATCTCGGCTCACGTCTAGAACCCCGCCTTTTTAATCCGCTCCACGGCCTCTGCCAGTCTTTCTTTCGACGTACACACAGTCATCCTGATATACCCTTCGCCTGGCGTGCCGAATCCATTACCTGGAGTCGTCACGATCCCGGCTTTCTCCAACAAGTGGGCGGTGAACGATGCGGAGGTGTAACCATTCGGCACGGTGACCCAGATATAGAATGCGGCGGGCGGCAGCTCGACTTCGAGGCCGAGCGTTTTCAACCCCGGCACCAACGTGTCGCGTCGTTCTTGATAGATCTTTCGAATGCCGTCGGTCACGAAATCATCCAGTCCCAGCGCCGTGATCCCGGCAGCTTGCACCGCTTCAAACACACCGGAGTCCAGGTTGCTCTTGACCTTACCGAGCCCTGCCAAGATATCCTTGTGGCCCACGACAAAGCCGATACGCCAACCGGTCATGTTGTACGTCTTCGAGAGTGAATGGAATTCCACTCCGACGTCCTTGGCTCCGTCGATTTCCATAAAGCTCGCGGGACGTTTCCCGTCATAGTAGATCTCCGAATAGGCCGCGTCATGACAGACGATGACTTGGTTCTCCTGTGCAAATTCGACAACGCGCTTAAAATAGTCCTTGCTCATGATGACCGATGTCGGATTGTTCGGGGAATTCAGCCACATCAACTTCGCTTTTTTCGCCACGTCCTTCGGGATTGCATTCAGATCGGGCAGGAATCCATTCGCTTTCGTCAGCGGCATGAGATGCGACGCACCGCCTGAGAAACTGGTCCCGACCGGATATACGGGGTACCCAGGGCTCGGAACGAGCACGATGTCGCCAGGATCGACGAACGCCAGATGAATGTGACCGATCCCTTCCTTTGACCCGATCAGCGTCAGCACTTCGTTCGTCGGGTCGAGTGTCACGTTGAATCGGAACTTGTACCAATCGGCTACAGCTTTGCGGAACGCCAGCATGCCTTCGTATGAAGGATATTGGTGATGTTTGGGGTTCTTTGCCGCGAGCGCCAGACTTTCGATAATCGGAGCCGGGGTTGGCAGGTCGGGATCGCCGATGCCCAGGTTGATGATATCGACGCCCTTCGCAATCGCTGCCTGCTTCATCTTATCGATGGCGGCGAACAGATAAGGAGGCAGGGTCTTAATTCGAGTGGCAACTTCAATAGGGAAACCGGCCATTTCAGAGACTCTCCTTTTCTAGTTGAGACAACCCGGCTCAATCAAGATTCTAGGCTACGTCAGAAACGGGTTGTAATCAATGTACAGAACCGAGCAGATGGGCAATCAGCCGATCGGCGGTCTTATGGAGTTGCGTGAGATGGGGGAGCGCAATCGACCGTATCTTCTGTGCAGTGAGACCTGCTTTTGTGACGTCCGGCGCACATTCCACGCACAACGAGTCGATTCCAGCCTGCTCCATCTCCAAGTGAAACAAGAGTCCATAGGCACAAGCGGCATAGCGGAAAGCTTGCAGGGGGGCGATATCGGAGCTGGCCAAAGGCACACAGTCTTTGGGGAGATCGAACACTTCGCCGTGCCATTGGAAGACATCAAATGACTCAGGCAACATACTGAACACGGGGTCCTGTTTCGCCTCAGACGTCAGCCTGACTGTCGTCATGCCGATTTCCAGTGCTTGACCAGAACGTACGGTGGCACCCAACGCTTTCGCCATGAATTGACTTCCGAGACAGACACCAACAATGGGCTTGCCGGCCAGTATCGTGGATCGAATGAATGCCGTCTCTTCGGCAATCCAAGAATCCCGATCGTTCACGGACATCGGCCCACCCATCACGATCAGCACATCGCCCGCGTCTTTGGGTAACCCGTCTTGTGGAACAAGATAACGTTCCAGGCTTACGCCCCGCGAAGTCAGCGCCGTTCCAAATGCTCCGGGCCCTTCGAAGGGAACGTGTGTCAGACAGACTGCGCGCATTCACACTCCTTGAATGCTGAATTAGACTCTCCGCAAGAAGCTCATGAGAAATACCAGAGTTCTGGTTCCCACTTCAACATAGGTTCTAATCTCCAACTCTTTCCTGTATGTTCCAAACAAAAATTGTCGAAGGTTGTGATGGACCAATACACGATCTGGACATATACTAATCAGGATATTCATGTTGTCAGGTAGGTGGAAGATAGGGTCGGTCAGTTGGTCAGTCAGGTCGAGGGACTACGACAGCAACAGCCATTGTTCTAGCAGGATACTGAAAAAGTCGCCCCGTGCTATGGGTCGTGGCGCCCACGACCAGCTTTGGGGGCATAAGATCGTTCGAAATTCGCGAGCATTCATGCCATGAAATATCAGATTGTGACCGTCGAGGATTTGCGCTGGCTGCTGGGTCATACCGGTGGGTTTCGTGGTGGCTATGTGACGGATGTGCAGGTGTCAAAACGACGCGTTCTGGACGAAGCGTCAGGTCGTGAATTGCCGGCGGGGACTACGGTCACTGTTGTGATCCGCTATCACATTCGCCGGATGGCCCGTGTGGCGAAAATCACAATGACGGGTGTGACGGACTTCTCGATGTTTGAACAGGAAGGGACCGACAGCTCGACATTAGGCGTGGTTCAAGCTGAACTGTCCGACGGGAGACTGCGTTTCTGGTTCGATCCGCAAGGTGAACTTTATGTGGTGTGCGAGGAAGCACAGTTGGAGGAAGTGGCAGCGCCGAGCCTCGAACCTCTCTCGTTGGAGCAGGTGGCTCAATGGACATTTCAAAGTACAATGCCGGATTGGCCGACCGTGACTTGGGTATTGGCCGAACTGGATACCGCAGGTGTTCCCTGTATTTGGAGGGCCATCGCGTCGTCCCCCGGGCGTCACTCTGCCATTCAGTGGGAAGGGGAGTTGCTCCCGGCGTCGATGCAAGGCGCCATAGATGCCAGAGGAGTTCACTGTATGCTCTATGAACCGCATGAAGGGCCAGGATTCGGCATGGTACTGCGGGTTCGAGGGGTTCAGGATCGCCGTACCGGTCAGGTGCTCTCGCTCGTCGCGGACCTGGTCTCCCAACGGTTCTCCGGTCAGTGCCTAGTAGGCAATACGATCATTTCCGGCGGAGAGTGGCAGAATTGGAAAACATTCGGACAGTCACGCCGAGCTGAAGGGTAGCGTTTTCACCGAAACATGTTGAAGATTGTCTCGGCCCGGAAGGATGCAGATGATGGCGAATTTAGACCAGTGCTTCGCCAGGGGTGTGTTTCGGTAGATGGGTGCCGTTCATATGAACGAAGGCTGGGGTGCCCGTGCCATTTTTTACGCCATTGATATGTGTTTTGCCGTTCACGTATTTCGCATTCACACATTCCACTAAGGCCCACAGTCGAAACGGATTCACATTTTGCTTCCTGGAGACGTGCAACGGCGTCCCTTCCAGCACGGTCTCGAGTGCCAGGTCTGTCCGCCATCCTAAGTGCTTGGTGATAGGGGAAAGCACTTTTTCCATGGCAGCGATGAGCTTATTGTCGTTGCTGAAGTGGTTCAACATGATGATCCGTCCACCCGGCCGGCAGACACGAATCATTTCGCTGACAACCTTGCGGTAGTCGGGGACTGCGGTGACGACATAGGCGGCGACGACTGTGTCGAAACTATCGTCCTTGAATTCCATCGCGCCGGCATCCATTCGATGCAGTTGTACATGGTCCATCTGGTGTTCTGCCGTTCGCTGTTTCGCTTGGTCTAGCATCCCTTCTGAAAAGTCGATACCGACGATCTGGCAGTGACGGGGGTACATCGGTAGGGCCAGCCCGGTTCCGACTCCTACTTCAAGGATTTTCTCATCACGTTGTGCGTTCAAATTTTTGATGACCGACTGACGACCCTCGTGGAATACTTTCCCGAACACCCGATCGTACACCTTGGCGTAGGACGTATAGACACGCTCGATCTTCGCTAAATCCATATCACCTCCGACTCCATATACTATTAAAGGCGACTTGCGCTCCTCGACATGCGAGGAATGAGCCGACTGCCGCAATGACCGAGGGGGAAAATGTGCGGCGGAGCACCTGAATGGAGCGAGGAGACCCGCCTGAACAACACTCGCGCTACTCTAGCCAACTCCCTGCAACGAGTCAACAGATTATCTTGGTTCCGTTGCTTGATTCACTCGCGGCCCCTATGGGATAGGTACTACTATGCTTTTTGCTGGTTTCTTCGCTGGTGCGCTGTGTCTCGGTCTCATTCTCGGAGACTGGCTCTACTTCATGCGCCTCACACCTGATGCGAGTCGGTATGGTTGTGGGATTGCCCGCACGCACGACCGATTCACACATACGACCATGAAGCAGCTGGTTGAGCGGTTTGATGCCGCTGGTTTCTTGATGTTGCCACATGGAACTGCGCGGCTATACCAGGATCTGAACCAGATTGTGATTCGCCAGAAGTACCGGCTGTTTGCCTTGGGTTTCCGGACATTATGGCCGTTGAAAGGCCTGATCTTTCTCTCTCCCGAAGGCGACGCTCTCTCGGTGCTCTGCCGAAAGCTCACTCCCTGGTCTTCGGCTCTTCTAACCGGTTTCTGGTTTATCCTTGTGGCCGTGGGTACGGTGGGGGCTCTGGTGTCCCTGTTCGTCGAAGGAGAATTGGCGGCAGTCGGTGGAATGGTCTTGGCGTTTGGGATTCTAGGATTGGGAGTTGTGTTTTTACTGTCCGGAGCCATCACAGTGATGTTTGCGTACCGGCTCGAAAACGCCCGGCTGATGGTGGTCTATCAAGAACTCCGAGAGGTACTTGAAGGAACACGATTGCCGTCCTGAGCAGGCCAATTTTATTTCGCTTGTCTGGTCTGTCTGGTTTGTTTGGTTTATCTGGTTGGTTTCGTTCAACCAAATAACCAAGACAAACTAAACAAACCAAATGAACCAAATTAGGGAAGATACAGAGTCAGGAACTGGTCGTATTCGGCCGGGAGATTCAGGCTGGCCCGGTTGCGGGCGAGGCCCGCAATGATGCCACGATGCTTCTTGTTGAGTCCCGACGATTCAAAGGCCTGACGAAAGTGTTGCCAGCGGGCAGTCGCGTCGGTGGTCAGACGAGCACGATCCAAGGGCGGTAATGCGTGGACCGAAGTCGTGAGGCAACGAATGGCATTTTCGACGCTTTCATAGGGCGGCGCCAATTTAAGCTGAGTATAGAATGTTTCGAGATGATGGCGGAATTCCTCTCGAAGCGCCAGCGTATGATCAGATGCAGTATTCATCGGTTTAGACATGGTGACCGGGATGGATGAATGATACGGGATCGACCCGCGTCGTGACAACAGCCTCGTCGTCGAAAAATATTCGCCGTTGCTATAGAAGCCTCGATGAATCCTGCAGGCTAGAGCGGCCAGGGTATCGGCGCGGCATCGCCGGAGCAAGGTCGAGCTTACTAAAAGGTTTAGGTGGAGGCTAAGGTTGAGATAGAACACGGAGAGTAGTCGCTCAGCCTTAAGCTCGACCTCAGCCTGCTTGTGGAGTTGCAGCCTTAAGCGGCAGGGGCGTCCAGGTTGCGCCGGCGTCGGTCGAGCGGTAGAGGCCGCTGCCGTTCGTGCCGGCGTAAAGGATGCGCGAATCCCGCGGGCTCATCGCGAGGGTGCGAATGTTCAATGAGGCCAATCCGGTGTTGGTCGCGTTCCAGGATTGTCCGCTGTCGAGACTCTTCCAGACCCCTCCTGGCCCTCCGATATAGAGAGTCTTCGGCTGGGTCGGATCGAGGAGGATACTGCTGACGAACAGATCGGGAAGAGATTGCCCGATTCGCTCCCATTGTTCTCCGCGTGTCGTCGTGCGGAAGAGGCCCTTCGTGGTTCCGGCATAGACGATGTCCGGGTTGACGACATCGAAGACTATGGCATTGACCCCCAAGGCCATCGCCCCCATCAATTCCTGTTCGGGAATGAGCCCGTTGTTGATTTTCTTCCACCCCATCGCGGCGCTGTCGGATCGATAGATCCCTCCCGTGGTCCCCGCATAGAGGATCCGGGCATCGCGGGGATGAATGGCGAGGGAGACGACGATGTGGACTTCCTTCATCCCGGCCATGCGTTCTTCCCATTCACGGCCGCCGTCTTTGGTATAAAAGGCGCCGACGGTTGTAGCGGCATAGATCTGCTCATGGTCTGTCGGATCAAAGACGAATTGATTGATAAAGGATACGTGTTCTTTAAGGCCGACGTTGTGGGGCATCCAATGTTGACCGCCATCCGGACTTTTGTAGACGGCGTCGGCCATCGTACCGGCATAGATCGTAGCCGGGAACTGAGGGTCGATCGCGAGGGTCGTTACGCGTCTGGCGCTGAAACTCGGAAATCGTTCCCACAGCCGGCCCTCGTCGCGCGACTTATAGACGGCATCGTTCGTCGCGACATAGAGAATGTTCGCGTTCGTCGGATGCAGGGCGATGGAGACGATCGCCTCGCTCTCCTTTTGGCAGCCGAAGCAGAAGAGCAGTAGCACCAGAGAGGCAAGTGTGGCGGCAGTACGGATCAGCATGGCAGTCGAGGACCTAATCACAAGGCTCGTTGCTGAGTCAAGGAGAAGGGGAGTGGAATGACACCCGTGTTGATCCCTTGCTCCCGGAACGCGCACGATCAGAATGTGCTCGTTCGACGGCCGCAGTGGGACCCAACATGGATGTCATTCCTATAGAGAGAAACGAGCGAGCTTGGAAGGATGGATTAGATTGATAAGGCTCGTCCAATGCGCGCAGTGAAGGACGGTTTGCCCACCCCCTCCGGAGACGAATCAGGAAAGCTTCGCTCGAATGATGACCAATATGGTTCAGACCTGCAGGGTGGATTGGGGAGCCCTCCATTTGGAGACCACGTCGTCGGTAAGTATCTGGCATTGAGCAGGGAGGACTTGACGACGTCCATGAATCGAATGAGAATGTGCCGCAACTGGCCTGGTTTCTTAGTCGTACCTCATCGAAACGACAACGATCATGACGTTATGTTTGATTGCGCTCACGGCCCGCCGCCCGGCATTGAGCGACAAAGATCCTTGAGGTTACAGAAGGCACAAAGTACATCAGCCGCAGGAGGTCTGAGTCATGAATCCACATCCATTCGTCGTCAAACCGAGCGATCGCACCGCCGCTCTAAGTGTCATCGGCACTAAGGTCACCGTCCTCGCTTCTCGGGCAGAGACGCGAGACCAGCAGATCACACTGCAGTCTGGTGACGAGGGGACGGGTCCGCCGCCGCACAGCCACGACTGGGACGAGTCGTTTTACGTAACCAAGGGCCAGATTCAATTCACGTGCGGCGGTGAAACCACTATATGCACAGCGGGTACGCTCATACATGTTCCCGGCGACACTGTCCATGCGTTCAGCTAT
>DATDFW010000205.1:0-5144 GCA_036522375.1 Nitrospiraceae bacterium | reverse complement strand
AGGCTTTCAGCAACGCCAACCTCTCCCACACCTGCCCTCTTGTCCGATAATATTTGGCATAGTCATCGAGCGAACGAGTAAGTTGCCCCACCGAACCTTCTGCGCGCAAGCGCAGGTCCACCCTATAGACATATCCTTCCCGGGTCTGCTCGGTGAGCGCCTTCGTGAGCTCTCGTGCGAGAATTTCAAAGTACTCTTCATTGGACAGCCTGCGCTGCTTAAGGCCCTTGGTCTTTGCACCTCCGGACGCAGCCGGCCTGGTTCCCCCCTCATGGGATTCGCAGACATAGAGCACATCCACGTCGGAGCTGTAATTCAGCTCATGTCCGCCAAGCTTGCCCATTGCAATGACCGTAAAGCCGGTCTCGACCCACCGCCCCTGCCGATTCTTGTGCATGGGAATGCCGTACCGAGCCCGTAAGTCTGCGTCTACAATACGATAGGCTGTATCGATAAGGACCGAGGCCAGATCCGAAAGGGAAGCGGTGGTTTCCACAACATCGGCCAGCCGCACGAGGTCGCGCACGCCGATGCGCAGCATCTCTCGATGGCGGAATCGTCTGAGCAGGTCCAACTTGAGCTCAGTGGCGATCACACCTTCCAGACTCTGCCGAATCGTACGCTCCATTCCCGCCCTGGTGGGGGCAGTGGACAACACATTCTGTTGGGCCAGCCAGTACAAGAGCAGAGGATCGCGAACGAGGGTGAAGGCGAGCGAATCACTGTTCCCGAAAATCGCGCATACCAAATCCAACATGCGAGGGGCGCTACGCAGATATTCTAAGACGGCCGACCGACTGACTCCGCTTGCAAGCCAACGTTCCCAATGGTTCAAGGCCTGATCCGGATCAGCGGTCCGTCCAACCGCCTCGAGCAACGCGGGCAGGATGTCTGCCAGCTGGCGTCGCTGGTGCGGATCGCCCGCCATCGACTGCAGATTCGCATCGGCATCCCGAAGACGATGGAATCCATAGGGTTGAAGGATCGCGTCAACCTGGGCCGGTTCCAGCCCGGACGCTAAGAGGACAGGAGTTGGATCTGGTCGAGAAGCCCACTCGAGTTTCGGAACGGCACAATACCGCGGCACTTCCTTCTTGGGGTCATCTGCCATAGGCGGGCATTATACTGATACCTAGCCGCTGGTACAACGAACCCCGCTTCGGCTATACTCCCGCCATGACGGATGGCCTTGGATCACGCGAGTCGATCATCAAGACTCTGGCCTCCCTTTGTCAGGACGTCGATGATGAGGTTCTTCGGGACTTTGTTTCACGGATGGATCCCGAGTACTTTGAGCGATTCCAGCCGGAAGTCGTCGCCCACCATATTCAGCTCGCCAGCCGGCTCACACCGGACCACCCCTGCGAATTATCGGTGCTCGACAAACCAGCGGGACGATCGGAAATCAGCATTGTCGCATACGATTACTTTTCGGAGTTCTCCGCCATTTGCGGGATGCTTTCGGCCTTTGGGCTCAATATTGAGGAAGGACAGGTCTATACCTTTGTTGAAGCCTTACCCTCTCCACTGCTCCGCCGGGAAGCTCCCCCGGCCATCAGGCGGCCTAAAGGCCGGCCTGGACTGAGCCGCAAGAAAATAGTGGATGTCTTCCTCGTCCACCCCATAGAGCACACAGGCTTTCCCCCATCACAACGCCAAGCCCTTCAAGTGACGGTCACCGAGATCATTCAACTGCTGGATGCCGGCCGATTCGAGGAGGCACGACAATACGTCAACCGTCGGCTCGTCGAACGATTGGACAAACATCGAAGCGCCTTTACCGGCCTGCTCCATATGGTGCAGATCACCTTCGACAATAGCCAATCACCGACCGACACGATTATGGATATCCAGTCGGACGATACCCCAGCTTTCCTCTATGCATTGGCGAACGCGCTGGCCATGCGCAACATCTACATCACCAAGGCCCAGATCGAATGCGACGGCGTCAAATTGCGTGATCGTTTCTATGTCAGAAATCGCGATGGGCAAAAACTGCTGGACCCCGCCGATCAACAGCAGCTGCGCTTGACAGCCGTGCTCATCAAACAGTTTACACATGCCTTAACCTGGGCTTCTGACCCGGCCAAGGCGTTGGCCTCCTTCGACCACTTCCTCGATCTCATCGTCGCGGAAAGGGGCAAGAAGGGCAAAAACAAGGCTCTCGACTTCATCAGCGACAAGAAAACGTTTCCCTTGCTCGCACGGCTCCTTGGCGCTAGTGACTTCTTGTGGGAAGACTTCCTGCGCCGCCAGCATAACAATCTCCTTCCACTGCTCACGCAATACCGGGACGCGCCCCTGATCAAACCGCAGGCGACTCTCCGGAAGGAGCTCGACCGTGCCGTCGCTCGCGCCAAAACGGACGAAGCGCGAAAGGAGGCCTTGAATCGGTTTAAAGACAACGAGCTGTTCCGGATCGACATGAAACATATCGTTGACGCGTCGCCCAGCTTGACCGATTTTTCCCTGGCCATCACGCAACTTGCCGAAGTCATCATGGCCCGCAGCGTCGTCGATTGCCAGACGAAGCTGGGCCGGCTCTATGGCCGCCCTCTCCTTCGAAACCGGAAGCCCTGCCCATTTGCGGTCCTGGCCCTAGGCAAATTCGGCGGACGGGAACTCGGCTATGCGTCGGACATCGAACTCTTGTTCGTGTACGGCGGAGAAGGTTCCACGAACGGCAAAACGAAACTGGAGAACTCGGAATATTTTGAGCGGCTCGTTCAAGAACTGCTTCAATGGATCGAGGCAAAGCAGGAAGGCATCTTCCACCTCGACGTGCGATTGCGCCCACATGGGGGGAAGAGCTCGCTGGCCAACGCGTTCGAGGCGGGACGCGACTACTGTAGTCCAACCGGATACGCCGCACCATTCGAGCGCCAAGCCCTCATCAAACTCCGGCACATCGTCGGCGATGTGTCATTGGGCCGACAGATGGAAGCGCACCGGGATTCCTTCGTCTACGGAACAGATCCCTGGGACATTCCTGGGGCAGTGGAGCTCCGGAGGCAACAGCTCAGACAAATGGTCAAACCGGGGCAGGTGAATCTTAAATATAGCGCGGGAGGACTCATCGACATCGAATATGCCGTGCAATACCTCCAAGTCATGCATGGCCACGACCACCCGACCTTGCGTACGCCGAATACTCTGCAGGCGATCGCTGCACTGACAAAAGAGGGTTTGGTCTCACGGCCCGATGGAGAGACGCTCCGCAAAGCCTATATCTTTACCCGCATTCTGATTGACGGATTGCGCATGGTCCGGGGAAACGCCAAAGATCTTGTCCTCCCGCCGCCGGATTCTGAAGAGTTTGTCAGTCTCGCCCGCCGCGTCGGCTACACGACAGACGATTGGCGTGCCTGCGCGCGCCATTTGCAGACCGATATTACGCACCACATGCAGGCAACCCGTGACTTTTTCACACAAAGGTTCGGAGGCCTCTAAGCGAGACTGGCTGGACGCGCGATGCTAGCAAGCCTAGAAAGAGCTAGAAGTGTTAGGTTTTTCGAACCAATCGCGCTCGGCTCGCCTCGCTCACTCTCATAAGCGCAATAAAAAAGGCGTCCGTCTCCCGGTCGCGAGAGAGGGACGCCTTTATCTCGTGTGCGCTTCTATCAGAGCACTTACTGAAGCGCTAAAGGAAGGTTAAGGCTGAGGCCAAGGCTGAGATGAAAAAAGCTAGGCTTACGCTCAACCTCGACCTCAGCCGACCTCAGAAGCTTACACATCGTAATACAAGACATACTCGTATGGATGCGGCCGTAACCGCATGGCGTCGACTTCCTTATTGCGTTTATAGTGGATCCAGGCCTCGATCAGGTCTTTACTGAAGACTCCGCCCTTCAGCAAAAATTGATGGTCCTGTTCGAGGTTGCGTAACGACTCATCGAGGCTGCCAGGCAGCGTGCGGATTTTTGCCGCCTCCTCCGGTTCGAGATCGTACAGATCCTTTTCAGCCGGTTCACCAGGATTGATCTTATTCTCAATCCCGTCCAACCCTGCCATGAGCATCGCCGGAAAGGCGAGGTAGGGATTCGCAGTCGGATCTGGGAAGCGCACCTCGATCCGCTTGGCTTTAGGGCTCGGTGAGTACATGGGAATCCGGACACCTGCCGATCGATTCCGGCTGGAATAGGCCAGCAAGACCGGCGCCTCAAACCCGGGGGTCAACCGCTTATAGGAATTCGTCGTCGGGTTGGTGAACGCCGCCAGAGCCGGGGCGTGCTTCAGAATGCCTCCGATATAATGGAGACAGAGTTGCGAGATCCCGGCATATTCCTTCCCGGCAAACAGAGGCTTTCCATCCTTCCAGATGCTCTGGTGGGTATGCATGCCGGTACCATTGTCTCCAAAGATCGGCTTGGGCATGAACGTGACGGTTTTACCATGTCGGCGGGCTACATTCTTGACGATGTACTTGTACATCATCAATTTGTCCGCTGTCTTGACCAGCGAGTCGAAGCGCATATCGATTTCTGCCTGGCCTGCTGACGCGGTCTCGTGGTGGTGCTTCTCAATATAAATCCCGGCCTTTTGCATCTCCAGAACCATCTCGCTACGGATATCCTGTTGTGTATCGGTCGGTGGAACCGGAAAGTATCCTTCCTTGTGACGGATCTTTCCGCCCAAGTTATGTCCTTCCTGCCCGATGTTCCAAGCTCCTTCTTCGGAATCGATAAAGTAATAGCCGCTGTGACCAGTCTGATCGAACCGGACATGATCGAAAATGAAGAACTCCGCCTCAGGCCCCCAGTAAGAGATATCTCCGATCTTTGTGCTCTGGAGATACTTCTCCGCCTTCTGCGCTATGAACCGTGGATCGCGATCATAGGGCTCGCGTGTAATCGGATCGAGCACGTTGCCGACAAGGCTCAGCGTCGGAACCGAACAGAACGGATCGAGACAGGCGGTAGTCGAATCGGGAACCATCAACAGGTCGCTGTCGTTGATCCTCTTCCAGCCTCGAATCGAAGAACCGTCCAGGCCGGATCCGTCCTTGAACAAGCCTTCAGTCAGCTCTGCCACAGGAATCGAGAAGTGCTGCCATGTGCCGAGCAGATCGACAAATTTCAAGTCCACAACCTGGACTTTGTTCTTCTTTGCAAACTCCAATACCTCGCGGGGATTCATTCCAACCA
>DATDFW010000204.1:0-2246 GCA_036522375.1 Nitrospiraceae bacterium | reverse complement strand
TTCTTTGAGCAGTTCAAGAAGGCTGCTCACAACATGATTGAGGGAAGCCGTCTTTTGAAGGTGATGATGGAGGATTTTCGGTCTCCCATTGAGCAAGCTCGGGCCATCAAAGACGTCGAACACATTGGAGATGGCATTACGCACGACATCGCGCTTCGATTGAACCAGACCTTTATTACGCCGATCGATCGGGAAGACATTCATGATCTGGCCAGCGCCCTCGACGATATTCTGGACGTGACGGAGGAGATTGCCGACCGATTCGTGTTATACAAGGTGAAAAAACCGACCGAGATGGCCATCAAGCTTGCCGATATTCTTCACCAAGCCTCTGTAGCTGTGGGGCGCGGCGTGGATCTCCTGGGGCTTCCACATCCGGAGATGAAGAAGTGTAGTGTGGAGGTGAACAGCCTGGAGAACGAGGCCGACCGAGTTTCTCGTGATGCGATCTCCGCCCTCTTTGAAACTGAAACCAATCCGATCAAGGTGATCATGTGGAAAGAAATTTATGAGCACTTCGAAGCGGGAACCGACCGGTGCGAGGATGTCGCAAACATTCTTGAGCGAATCACGCTCAAGCATCACTAACGCGCACCTCACACCTGAACGGCAGATTCAAGAGTGCACGGTATGACAGTTCAGTTCCTACCCGAATGATTCCACACAATTTACCGTATACGTGCTGCGCCTTACGGATGGGCCATGCCTGACCTGACTGGAATGTTGCTCATCGTGGTCGTATTGGCGCTGCTGTTTGACTTTTCGAACGGGTGGCATGACAGTGCTAATGCCATTGCGACCGTCGTCTCAACAAGAGTCGTGAGCCCGTTTGTGGCTGTCATCGCAGCCGCGGTCCTGAACGTGGCCGGCGCGTTTATGTCCACTGCCGTGGCCAAGATGGTGGGATCGGGAATTGTCAATCCGGCCATCGTCACCCAAGAGATGGTTGCAGCGGCGTTGGCGGGTGCGATCTTGTGGAATCTCTTCACGCTATTATTGGGCTTGCCGACCAGTTCCTCTCATGCCTTGATCGGGGGATTAGTCGGTGCTGCGGTGACACATGGCGGGTGGGAGACGGTGAAGTGGTCCGGACTTCGACCGGTGATGGAAGCCATGGTGCTTGCGCCGTTCTTTGGCTTCGCCATCGGGTTTTCGTTGATGGTGGTGATCAGCTGGGTTTGTTTTCGTGTGACTCGTAGCGTGGCTAATCGATTGTTCAGACGGCTCCAGCTGGTGTCCGCTTGTTTCATGGCGTTCAGTCACGGCGCCAACGACGCGCAAAAGGCCATGGGAATCATTACCCTGGCGTTGCTCGCTGCCGGGCTGATTCCTTCGAACGAGGTGCCGGGTTGGGTCATAGGCGCCTGTGCAGTGGCGATGGGATTGGGAACGGCCGCGGGTGGCTGGCGGATTGTCCGTACACTGGGAATGGGCATCGTCAAGTTGGAGCCGGTGCATGGGTTTGCCGCAGAGACTGGCGCGGCGACAGTGTTGCTCGTGACTGCATATGTCGGTCTTCCGGTGAGCACGACGCAGACGATCACGACGTCGGTCATGGGGGTCGGGGCGATCAAGCGGCTTTCGGCGGTGCGCTGGGGCGTCACTGCAAGAATTCTGTATGCCTGGATTTTCACACTCCCTGGCGCCGCTCTTCTCGCGTCGCTTATTTATCTCATCGGCACGAGAGGGGTGTAGCGACTGAGGAACAACTCTTCAGCTCTATCCAGTCTGTTTGGTTCTATCTGGCTTCTCCGGTGTATTCGCTTAGCCTGGCCCAACCAAATAGACGAGACAGACTAGATAGTCCACATGAACAGGACTGGCTGGCGGAAATTCCCAGGCTCCTGCTAGTTCGATCTATGGGACAAGGATCCGGACAACAAAACGGCTCCCTGTCGGGG
The DNA here is from genome assembly GCA_036522375.1 of Nitrospiraceae bacterium. GTDB lineage: Bacteria > Nitrospirota > Nitrospiria > Nitrospirales > Nitrospiraceae > Palsa-1315. The sequence goes on along the minus strand of DATDFW010000204.1, from coordinate 345 downwards.
TGTTCGCTTCGACCCACACGCGCCCGCCTTGCCCCTCAACGATATGCCTGACAATTGCCAGTCCAAGCCCCGTACCGCCTAGTTCACGCGAGCGGGCCTTATCGACTCGATAGAATCGCTCGAAGATGCGCGACAGATCCTCCGATGGGATTCCAATGCCGGTATCGGCAATCGCGATGCGCACCTGTCCATCCGCCGTTTGCGTAACTGCGATCCGAACCTGGCCCGAGGGACGATTGAACTTCACAGCGTTAGCTATGAGGTTTACGAGCGCCTGCTCCAGACGGATCCTGGAACCCAAAACGTAAACGTCCTCGAGGGGGTTCGATACGATCTGGATCCTGT
>DATDFW010000203.1:0-2807 GCA_036522375.1 Nitrospiraceae bacterium | reverse complement strand
ATCGCTGATGACGGATGTTCCAAACTTACAAACGGGAAGGTCCTTACCTTCTGTCATACGCTCCATTCTTCTATGGATTTGTTTTACGATGGCTCCCTGACTTTGAACTCCAGATGACAGGCGACGCAGGCCTTCAGCACGTTGTTGAACCGCGGCAGGATCTGCTTCAGGTCTTTCGTAGGGATAATGCGCGCCAATTCTTCCGTCGCCGCATGATGCGCCATGGCCAAGTGTGATGCGCGGGTGGGAAATTCTCAGGCTGCTGATTCGCCATGGCCTGCCGGTGCATAAAGAAGCCCAATGCGATTCGGTCAGGCCTCTTGCCAACTCGCAGTCCTCTGCAACCAGCGCGCTTACGATGGCGTACCTGTGAAGTTTCGGTCGAGATGACAGAGACACTCGTGCTTCCAGGTACGATCCTGATACGACTCTGCCCTACCTCTCAATGCTCCTCATGCTGATCATCATGGTGATGGTCGCCACCCACTTTTTTCCCCATCCCAACAGACTTGGGTTTGAGCGGAGTGAATCGGGCGGCATAGGCATCTTGTTCCGGCAATTTGATAAATACCACGATCACGGTTTTCGGATTGAGCTGAAACTCGCCACGACCCGTAAACATATTATTCTGTGACGGCTCTAGTTTGACGGTGATTCTGCTCCTGGTTTTCCCTCGTTGAATATTCGCCTTACCCTCTCCGCCAAGCGTGCTAATCTCGTTATTCAGATGATCGGTCACATACAGTAGAAGCTCTCCATCCTTGGCAACAAGCTCAAAATGATAAGGACCCGTCCCACGAATTTGCCCACCATGTGGCGACGGCAGGACGTCCATAGATTCATCGGTATGCGCCCACACAGGCTGATAGATAAGCAGGGCAATAAAAAGCGCCGCGGCTGTGATCAATCTATTCATCTTTCTCCTCGACACATGAAGCGGATTGGCAGGAACACTCTCAAAATCTCTTGAGCTTCTCTCGAACAGGTCACATCACATCGCTAACGCCCCTACCTTTTCATTGTTCAGCGGCTCCCATACGCTCTCGCTGAATGTCACAGCATGCCTTCAGTTACAGCATGTATCCACTTTGTCCTTCATAGCCTCTCTTCCAGCCTTATCCGCCACCTCGACATCCCCCGTTTGCTCTGCAAGGAAACGCTTGCCGCGTTCAATGGTCTCATCAAGAGCAGCTCGTGCCTCTTTCGCCTTCTCCAGAACATCCTCTTCTGCCTTCCTGGCATACCCTTTCAACGCCCGGCGCGTTTCCTCTCCCGGCTTCGGTGCGAGAAGAAGACCCACCACCGCTCCGGCCACTGCCCCTCCTAAGAATGCCAGTGCAACGGCTGGTGACGAATATTTCATGTCTTGATTCTCCATGGTGACGCCTCCTTGGATAAACGTGGTTCTCTCGGTTTGAAAAGTGAAGATCGTGCCATCATAACAGAACTAGGGAATCAACGCCTGACGCCACAGGCATGTGCATCTCTCAAAAGTCAGTGAAGCCGTAGATAAATTGTTTACTGCTGTGAGCCCGATTGAGGACAGCCTTCAACTGCACAACCGCCCATCCCGCCCCCTGATCCCATCATAGATCCCATCCCCTCCCCATATCCCATCATGCCCGGTCCATGCTCGCCGGCGAAGTTGCGCACGTACTGGATAAGGCTCCAAATTTCTTCGTCCGTCAGCTCCCCGCCAAACCCGACCATGCTGGTACCGGCCGATCCGTTCTTGATCACCCAGAAGATTTCGCCTTCTGTGCGATGGCGCCAGAATCCATGGTGCTGGAAATTACGTGGCGATGGATCCAGCTGAGCCGCCAACGGCCCATGACCATCTCCGTCTTTCCCATGACAGTTAAAGCAGGTACCCTTGCCGTGATAGAGCGCTTTGCCCTGTTCGATAATTTTCGGGGAACTCGGCAAAGGACTCGTGAGTCCACGTGCTTCTGCCAGCTTATCGGCCGGTACCAGCGGCTGCATCATGTGCCTTTCGGCAGCAACGGCTGGGATGGCAAGGGAAACCACCATGATGAAAAGTGGGAATATTCTCGGCTTCATCACTTGCCTCCGTTGGTCGGCTGGTGCAGACAGTCGAACCAGCGACGCCTATTGTATCGTAACCGAACATGCGAGAAGGTCGCCATGCATCTCTTCACACAGACACACCCTACTGGGCGACATCGGTTTCGATACCGATTCCAAGGCCGATCCATGCCCGCAACAGATCGTGCCGCGTGATTGAATAGGCTACTCTGCCGTTTCTCTCGATCGGCAGGTTGAGGAGGCGCTTATCCTCCATAAGCTTCACCGCCTCATCGATACTTGTGTCATCAGTCACAGAAATACGATCTTTCGTCATAATATCCTCTGCTGTCAGCCGGTTCAGATCCTTCCCCGCTTGCAACGCTCGCAGGACATCGAACTCGCTGACGAATCCGGCGAACCTCCCATCTCCATCGATCACCGGCGCTCCCGACGTATGCGTTGTCAGCAACTCAACAGCAATTCCCATCACATTCTGTTTTCGAGTAAACACAAGATTATTCGTGGCACGCACTTGCCCAACCGTCTTGAACCCTCCGGCAGGAACTCCCGGTCTGGCCAGCGTTGTCATCGCAACCTCCTTTGTGTCATTGAACGATGAAATGGTTCGCGTGAAGCCCCTCGATTTCCCGGTCAATTCGCCATCGGCAGCTATACAGAGATGCCTTCCTGTGACCCGCAATCAGAAGGCCACGTTGCAGTCACGCTCGTCAACGGCCTTGATGTAATCCGGCATGCCCTTGATCGACGCCCCGGCAACG
>DATDFW010000202.1:0-2718 GCA_036522375.1 Nitrospiraceae bacterium | reverse complement strand
GGCATGTCGAACAACTTGATCGTCTGGTCACGGCTTCCGGTGATGAGAAGTTTGGCATCGGGGGTAAAGGCCATCGCGCCGATCCAATAGTCCATCGGCTTCTGAAATCCACCGTCGTCTTCGACGAAGTACCCACGTGTTTCACTTGTATCATCGTCCGGTTGTTTCCAGTGTCCGTTATGCAGGAGTTTTTCTTCTCCGCTGGGTAGCACTTCCCAGAGTTTGATCTTGCCGATATCCATTCCACTGGCAAGGTGCATCCCGTCCGGCGAGAAGGCGACACAGACCGACCAGTGGTGGTCGTACTGGTCCTTGCCAAGGAGCGTCATAAGCTCCGTGCCGGTCGTGACTTCCCAGATCTTGATGTCCTTATTGTGGCTGCCCCGCGCCAACATGAGACCATCGGGCGAGAGGGAAAGGCTGACGACATTGTGGTCGTAACGTGTAAAGAGTAGCTTCTTCGATTCGCCGGTGTGTGGGTTCCATAGCCGGATAGTGCGATCCTCGCTGGCAGTGGCCAAGGTTTGGCCATCTGGCGTGAAGACGACAGATCGAATGTCCGCCGTGTGTCCCCTGAGTGAGCGCAGGAGGCGTCCGGTTTCAATATCCCAGATGCGGATGAGCCGATCGGCTCCCCCGCTGGCGAGTGTTAAGGCATCCGGTGCGAAGGCTACCGACCAGACTCCATGCGAATGGCCGCGAAACGTGGTCAGCTCCCGTGCCGCGATCTTCCAGTATTCGAGGAAGTCGACTGGTGCGTTGCCAGCTCCCGAAGCTGCTGGTAGCGTGGGGGGAATGGGGGCAAGATGGGATGCAGTCTGATCTGCCACGTTCAATATTCCTTACGGGTGGGATATGTTCAGGTAGACACGGCGGCTGGCCAGATTGCCAATCGGCTGGTTCGGCCAGTATAATTGCCATCGACTTGAGGTGATCCTAAGAGAAGCGTCGTCATCAAGTCAAGCAGGCTATCCGAGCCGGTATGGATTTCCCATTCGGAGATGTCGGCGCGTCAGAACAAGGTCGGGTAATCCAAGGACTAGTTATGGAGCTTCGTTTTCAGCCCGCATTGCTGCAAGAGGTCATCGACTCGTTCGTTGAAAAGACGGAACGGGAAGGCGATCCCACCTATTATAAAGAGTTCCACGAGCTCGCCGATCCGATCTACGAAAAGTTTACTCTGGATGATCGTGAGAGCGAGTTCAAGAAGCTCTACCAGTATCTGTTCGGCATCTGGGGATTTTCTGACATTATTCGCGATGCCTTCAACGAATATCCGTTGCTAAAAGAAAGAATCGGCATCGTACTCGTCAAGGGGGTGCTCAAGGAGGATCAGGAAGGCGTCGATATTCTCAGGAAGTGGGGATCTGTCGAACATGAGATGGCTCGAGTGTTCGAAGAAAAAGGATTGAAAGGCGTCGGGATTAAACTCATCCCACGTCGATTCTATGATCCGGCGCTCACACGCTATTGCCGCCATGAGTTGTTGCATATCTCGGACATGCTGGATCCGGTCTTCGGGTACGATCCAGATACCAAGGTGGGGCAAAACCCCGGCGAGGAAACCCTTATCCTCCATCGTTATCGGATCTTATGGAGTCTCACGGTGGACAGTCGGCTGACCGCAGCTGGCAAGGAGCCAATGTTGAGAAAGGAGGATCGATTCAGAGAGTTTCGTTCCTGGTATCGCAAGATTCCCGCACCACAATTGAGATCGGTGTTCGAAGGGCTGTGGCAGACGAGTTTCTTTACCCACTCTGAATTGATCGAAATGGCCTCAGACACCTTGCGCGTGATGGATCGTGCAGTAGATGTTGAGGGAGGCGAAGTTCCAGAAACAGAAAACAAAGTCATGCTGATGCCGGGATTTCCCTGTCCTCTATGCCGGTTCCCGACCTATTCGTGGGTTGAGGATATGGGTGACAAGCTCGAGACGTATGTGCTTGATTTCATCCGCGAGAATCACCCTGGCTGGGACATCGAATTCGGCGCCTGCGATCGCTGCGTCGAGGTCTACAAGCTGCGTGCTGACGGCGTTATGTAACGGTGCATTACTGTGGCTACCAATTCATCATACGGACGTCGCGATTTCCTCAAAGATTCTGTCGTGTCCGTCGCCAAGGCCGCACAGGAATTTGCCAGACAACAACCGGTCGTGCCGGAACAACAGGCTCAACCCCCGGTGCGGACGGATTGGTTGCGCCCTCCCGGTGCCGCTGCTGAGGCACTGTTTCTGGAGCGTTGCACAAAGTGCAACGATTGTGCGAAGGCCTGTCCATACGGATCGATTACATTTCACCCTCGGGACGGAACGCCAGTAATTTTTGCGGATCAGATACCCTGTTATCTATGCGAGGATGTGCCCTGCATAGCGGCCTGTGCCACCGAGGCGTTGATCCCCATAGAAGGACCCGAACAGATACGCATGGGTCTCGCAGTGGTATCGCACCGAGTTTGCACAGCAGGGCAGGGGTGCCATGCCTGTGCATCTAAATGCCCCACGGATGCCTTATCAATGGATTTTGACATCCAACGGCTCGTGGTGACGGCTGAGCGTTGTGTCGGCTGTGGGCTATGCGAACAAGTGTGCCGGACAGTGAATGATCACGTGGCCATTCGAGTCACACCGTATAGACTGTTGGCACAGCCACTTCTGTGATCCACAAGGACTTGTCCAAAGGTCAGAGCGAGTATCGGAGAGAAAGAGTGTGTGTGCAG
>DATDFW010000201.1:0-4416 GCA_036522375.1 Nitrospiraceae bacterium | reverse complement strand
CCAAGAAATCCACCCATCGCTGCCCCAGCTCCCGCGCCCGCCGATATTCTCTCCGGGCCGGCAATCCACCAGGCCAGTGCCCCGCCTAACATTGTACCTACTAAAATACTCACCAGAAAACGGCGTCCACCCATAAACCCGATGAAGCCGCCGAGCACCAGTCCCGCCCCACTCGCAACCGGCATGATGCCACCACCCATAATGAGCCCGATCAGCACCCCGACCGTTCCCATCACGGCCACACCGAACAGGATATCAATCACCCTTGAAGGTGCCGCGTATCCCATACTGGACTCAATCATACTAACAAAGATCTATTGTGCTAGCGTGCTGCGCTCGCAACCATCGAGCCAAAATCGATTTCTACGCCGGGCCCGGCGATGATCGAAATGCCCCAGGCTTTGGGGGCTGGTTCATGCTGATGAATCCGTTTGAAATCTTCGTAGACGTTCACGCGTTCTTCAAACCACTGGCCGACATCCTTTGTACCACTTTGCACCACGATCTCCGAGCCGCTGAACATGCCGCCCTCAGTAAACGTACCCTCGGGTTTGGTAGCGCTCCACACATATTTCGTAAACACGGGAATAAACATCAGGTCGGTGTCCAGGGATGCATAGATCGCCGCAATAGGCTCATTTTCGGTCGTGGCCTTTTGCAGACGCCAACGCCAAGTGAGAATTGGAAAGGCCTTCGGATCCCAATCGATCTTTTTCTTCTTGATCCTCTGTCCCGCATCCTTTGCTGCCAGAAAATTCACACCGTTCTCTGCTTGGACCTTATACGCATCTCGACCCTTAGACTGACTTCGTTGATTTTCATGCTCCCAATTCGAAGGAAATCCGTCCGCTTCCTTCGCCTGAAAATTCTCTAAGACCAATGATTGATTTTGGGCAGAGACCACACCAGCGATTACGAGGCATCCACATGCCAGTCCAACCGCGAGAAATTTCTTGATCATTACCCTTCGCCTCATAATCACTCACCGCATTCAGTTTTTAAGCCTCTTGCGACGAAGATGGCGGCACCAATACACCTGTGTTTTCCTCTACTGGCTCTTCTCCCATCACAGGCGACTGGTCACGCTGAGATATCCAAAATAGGGTGAACACCGCTCCCCAAAACACCGTCATATTGAGCGTCACCATCTTGGCAGCAAACGCGAAATCCGGCGTAAAGGCCCAGGGAGAGACATCGGCCATCAACTCGCTGACATGCCACGCCAATCGCCCGGAGGAACGGATGTAGCCCATGAGACCCATCACCCATGAGAACGCAACAGCCAATCCGAATAGACCCACCATGCCCCTGAGGGAGATCTTTCCCCACTGAACCGGCCCATGGACGATCGCTCCTTTGAGCATCATATGATTGATGACTGCACCGACGACAAGGACTGTCAGCGTCGTTGCGGCCTGCGGCGTCGACAACCCGATGCGGAGCTTCGCCGGCAGGTAATAGCCATACACTGAGAGCCAGATAATGTTGACCGCCCCGAGGAGGAACAGCGCGCCAATGAGAATATTCCCTTTCGTGACCCAGGACACGACCATCGTTCGATTGGCACGACGGTAATACAGAAAACTCATGGTGGTCACAAGGATCATGATGTTGATCGCGCCATTCTTCGCCGACATGACTCCGTAGTTACCGACCACGGGATGGGATGCTCCGCCCATCGCCTTTACTTCACCGGCCGACATAAATACGGTATGCGGCGTCACCCAAATAAGCAGGGCCAACATGAACACCGAGAGCAACATTTGATAATAGGGCTGATAGCGTTCCCCTCCACGAAGACGTGCCATGCTCTGCCACAGGTAAAAGTTCACACCGAGGAAGAGGACACCGATCAAAAGGGCCTGCACGACGAACAGCCAGGTGAGTAATCCGCCCATCATCGTCACACCCATGCTCTGGCTGAATGAGTACACCGATCGCATCAGCCAGTAGCCCGCGAAGGGCATCGCTAATAGTGCACATACCATGACAAACAAAAAGACATGACCGACCCAATCGAAATACGCGCGTGATTGATCGGTTTTGCTGGTGAAAAATCGATAGCAGGCATAGGCCAGTACCACGGCACCGCCGGACATGATATCTGCCAAGAAACGATGGACGTTCAACGGATTCCACAGAGCCGAATGGAGCAAATGCCATCCATTCCCAAGAAACCGTCCCTGAGCATCAACACCGGCCGGAGCCATCATGAACGCCGACCAGGCGTTCGCCAACAACAGCAATGCCGTTCCAAATATATTGGTCAACAGGCCGATCGATGCATGGCCCCACTTCAAAGCCGGCTCGGCCATCCGGTTCCAGCTGTAGTAATAGACGACAAGGAGCAGCGATGTCCCAACAAACACAACTGCATAGACCGGCATAAAGGACTTGAACGTCCCGCCCATGTATCTCGTGAAGCTGGGATAGAAATAGAGAAATATTCCAAGCATGACGCTCCCCAGCACGGCCGTCACCGACAAGGCGAGAAGCGCGACTTTTGTCAAATCCCGCGCGAGACCATCATAACGAAGTGCGAGCGCGGGTTTTCTGGTACTGAGCCCAAGAAATTCTAACAACATACAAAAAATCGGCAATGCGAGAACAAATCCTCCGAAGTAGGTATGTAGTTGCGTAATGAACCACACGACCAATCGACTGTCGAACGACCCAATGTGTGAGTAGACGGTTTCCTGAGGAGAAGGAGCCGGCGGTCCCTGGGGGGTCCCAGGTGTCTTGAAATACAGATCGGTAGTGCTCTCTGCAAAGGATTGGCTACACAGCCCCCAGCCAATCCCTGCCACCGCGAGAATTACCACCGGCAGCACGGAATATCCGACCACTCTGGAGACAATCTTCTTTATCAGCATATTCTTACCAAGAAACTGAACCTATCGATGATGCCACAGGCACTGCTGCACAAATGCGAGATATGGGCATATCGCATTTCCACCTCTCTTGGCCTTCCCGGCAGTCGGCCTGTCCTGCGGCACCGTATCTCTCCTCTTAGTGGCAAATATAGTTTCCCCTCAGCCTGTTAGAGTTTCGAGCTAGAGCCGGTTGTCATTGAGGCACCCGCCGCTGTCGGTTTGCCAAGAATTCCCATGACAAAAGGACACCGGAGCAAGGCACCCGACATCGTATGTCCCTGTCGTTCTTCCACTTGTCGGCGAAACCCAAGATAGTAACAATACAGCGCCATCATGCCCGTCACGAATCCCCCACTTGCCATCGCATAGGACGTGGGAATGCCAGGTTGACGCAAGATAAAAATGACACATCCTGCTGCCACCAGATAGTACGTCGCAGAAAAGGAGAGTCCGGGCCACCACCAATATTTGAGCAGTTCGCCCGCCTTCGTCCGAACCAGCCCTTGACTCCATGATGCCTGTGGGCGAAGGCAGCCTCCAAAATAGGCACAGAGTGCGACCCCACCTCCCAACACTGCCACTGCGAATAGCTGGACCAAGGCCGCGCCCTGATTCGTCTCGACGAGGTGTCCCAACGAAGCGCCCAGCGCCCCAACGACGAGACCGACGGAAACCCAGGGAGCGAGTCCCACTGCACGATCGCCCACCATCGTACGGAGGGCCGCTCCGTCGGGAAACGTCGGAAATGGACGGCCCATGAGAGCCATTTTCCGCACATGACCAATCTCGAAAGCATCGCGCGCGACAGACGTACAGGAGATGATTATCGCCATCATGGCCGGTCCATCCGGATGTTTAAGATAGTCATAGCCGACGAGCCAGAGCAGCGCCAAAACCAACAGAGACAACTGAACCCCATACACAAACCCGATCCAACCGCCGAGCCAGAGCAGCAAACGGCTCCCATCCTCTTGAACAATCCTGCTCCATGGATTGACGCGACCGACACGATAGGCTAAAAGCGCCGTCATCAACGCCACAAGCCCACTGACCATCAACAACACAATCGGTTCCGACAGCGGCAGCAGATGCTTTGCCAATCGATAGACAGCGAACGCCACCAATCCAGGCACAAACATGACGATCCGCTTTTTCTTGCGGACAGAGTCTTCGGTGACGGCCAAACTCAGACTGGGTAACACTCGTAACGCCATTCGATGCAACATATTTATTCGCGAGGCATAAGGTAAGGACTCCGTTGTTCTTGCCTATCCTGACGCCTACCTCTACGTCTTCTGTGCGCCTATTCCGAAATACCGCGCCTTCACTTCTTCCATTAATGCGACGGTGATGTGCGTCTGCCCGCGATCGATCGCCGTCCGCTCCAACTCAATGCGCGCCATGGCGCGGACAGGCGCCGGTACCCTGTCTAATCGATGTTCCGCTTCCGGATCCCACTCGATGCGCTCGCCGGTTCTTGGACGAAGCAACGTGTCGTACGTGATGACCCGTTCCCCCCTTGCACGCAGGTCTTGCTCGACTT
>DATDFW010000200.1:0-4874 GCA_036522375.1 Nitrospiraceae bacterium | reverse complement strand
CCATCCTCGATGATTGGGGAAATTCGTCACTCGTCCGCCGGCATCTGCGTTGAGATACCACATACCGTCACCGCTTAGATCGCTGATCGTTCGCGAGGAAGGATTTCCACGGTCAGCCGCCAGAAAGTCGTCGTCTGTAAGCCGCCCGCCGCCGATACCCGCTATGCCGAAGTTGAGCCGGCCGAATAATTGTGGCGTGAACCACAACGTCCCCGCAAGATCAAACACGTTCGTTCCGACATCCTTATAAGTGAGCTTGGAGGTAGGGTCCCCCAGCAACGGAGATGAGGAAGATGCGTTATGCGCCCAGCGCGTATCTCCTACGCTGATCCATGTTCCAATCGTCACATCGAACTTGGGACGTGACTCTGTGAGGGATTCCTGCGCTGCTGTCACATGAACGCCGCATATCAGGGCTACGATCGTGAACCATCCACATAGCAAGGGTACGAATGCCTTTCGACTCCACCAATTCATCGTCGTACTCCCCCTCGTTGAATAATCACCGTATCCACACAACGCTCTATGGTCTCTGGCATGACACGTTGACAGGCAGCTCTTATATCATCTTCGATGAACTTCCGTTGGAGATAGGCCGAGAGTGCTACAAACCATGACCCGATCAGCAGCACCAGTATGGACCCCAGAACCCAATACCACAGAGGCCATCTTTGTTGTTGACTTGGAATATGCCCTGCCGATTCAGATGGTGAACTCTCCTCTGGAACCGCTTGTACGTGTGGCATTGAACTCATGTATCTCGTCCGTCCTGGGCCCGTACGATGCACACATTTCTCAACGGTTCCGTAGCAACCATTTTGCAGTTTGTTCCAAAGTCTACACGAGACGCAGAGTTCTGAATACTCTTTTGGAATTCTCATCTCACGATCCAGGGCCCTTGGGCTCAATACCTGGCAGGCTCTCAGTGCCTGGGAAAACGTCTTGCGGTGTAACGGGTTGGAGTTGGGAGCGAGTGGGGATCAAGCACACATGTTCAGGCGGCGGTTCAGTCAATCTTTTCAGTGGATATCCTCATTGATGAGCTTATAGAACAATTCGAGCGCGTTTCTTGAGACGTTAATGTTTATCGCTCCTGATACGGAGGCGTCGATGGAAAACCCACTCTTTTCAACCGTGGCCTTCACTAGGAGGGTAGCTAAGGAAGCACAAGGAAGTGGGGAAATGGTGGTATTACTGTTCTATGACTGTTTCAATTTCCATCTGTATCTCCCCACAGAGATTTCCTGGACCATCTTCGCTGTTGATCCATGCAAGAGCGTTTTGTAACGCATGTTCCTTTACGAGCTCAAAGTCTTCGCTTTCGAAAACATCCTGTGGAGCAGGGATCAAATATTCCTCCACCGTCGCGTTTCGATGAATCTGAATTGTCGTTTTTTCGGCTTGCCAAAGTCCGGATCGAGAGTGGGCCTTGATGATAACTTTGGTGGAATTAACAGGAGAGTCCATATAAAAACATCCTGCTCAGACATTCTAAACTGCTGCAATTAGCCCTAGCCCCTCCCTAATTTCTATTTTAAGGTCTTTCGACAATCGCGTTGACTTGTTGATTTCTTGGTGCGCCCGGAGGGACTTGAACCCCCAACCCCCAGATCCGTAGTCTGGTGCTCTATCCATTGAGCTACGGGCGCGACAGCCTGACACACCGATTTAGCTACTGTATCCTTTTTGTCTTGGCGGGCTCTGTTCTATAGGGGGTTATTGTCAGTTGGCCACTCCCTTCAAATCATGGATCTGAAAGCTGTTGTATCGCTTGTACACTTACATCGTTCTATGTCCGCTGATTCGCATGATCGTCAAGTAATCTATCCCAGCACATCGCATAATTGGTCAGCGCCGCATATCGAAACATTATGAAACCGAAACCCTGTCGCCAGAGTACGGTCGGCATGCTGCCGTAAAGGCGGTCTTGGTGGATAAAAGAGGGCTCTTGCAAGGTAGCGAACTTTATACAGCGCGCGAAGCAGGGCCGTCAACTCAGGAGTGACAGGAATCAATCGCCCTTCCTTGAAGTCCACGGTAGTGCTTCAATGCAGAACGGATCAGTAAGGGGGTGTTTGATTTGCCGGCGCCTCGTGCAAGCGTTTCCGCACCATGACCAACGCGGCTTCCGCCTCGAGGTCCACAGCGCAAGTGCGGACGCAGGTGTTTGGCGTATCGGCAGAGTTTGCCGTTGAGACCTAGGTTAGTTGTGGGGTTGCGGTATATGGTTTCAGACACCCAGAGGGAAACGGCTGCCTACTATGTCCACAGCCTGAGACATTTTGTCATGCTTTTTATTTTACCCCAATGATCCGCCAGTAAAAACGCAAGGGTTTTCCCCAGTCTTCTCCCTAGTAATCTCCCTAGGCCTATATGTTTCTTTGCTTTTAATGACCACCTGCGCATTTGGCGCGAGTGTTGCTCTAAGCGAAGAACATGAAACACTCAGAAGAACACATGTCAAAGTCTTCCGGCACTGAAAGCGAACAAGATTGGGCACAGATACGCACACTTCAGGAAGCGGTCTTGCTACTTCTCAGCGAAAACGGTTCGATGAAGTGGATAGATGTGTATCTTCATTTCAATGAAAATGGGGATGGATCAGGATGGATTGGGCCAGCCTTAGGCCTACTCGCGCGAGCGAAGCACATCGCCGTTGAATTTGACGGGACTACCAAAATTACTGCGGCCGGCAGAGAACGGCTTTTGTATGGGAAGTAAATTGTCGACCTTCCATGTTCAAACCCCCTGCCAGCAGCAAACTCATTGGCAATAGCCGAAGCTCATACAGCTCTTCCCTGCACTCCGCTTGCGGCGGTTGGTGTGTGGGCATTCAGGGGGCGGCCTCGGTCCCTTGAGTTACGTACATGACGTACACCTTTGCCTGCGTGGTAGCCAGCCGCCGATTTCACACAAGTAATAATTCACAATCGCCTGTTCCATCTATCTAAATCCGCACCAAGAAGCACTGCGAGAAGTTGGCGCTGCAAGTCCATCCGCGAGTCTCGGCAAAGCAACTCGCGAATGCTCTGAGGTTGTCGCTGCTAAGATTCGCAAGTGATTGCAGGGGTTACCCGCCATCGCCACCTCGCTGTCGCGTCATGAATACTTGCAGGCCCGTTCAATCCTAGGGAATATACGAGTTCCTAGAATTCTGCGGGGTGGGTATGGTGACCAGTACCTGTGCAATCCTCTACCCGAGGAGGCTGTCATCGTATCTCTTCTCAAATTCGTCGGTCTGGTATTTTATGGGCTCCTCCTCAGCATGGGGCTGTCCACATTCGCACAGGCAGAGATATTTGATCGGCGAAAAGGTGGTCAGAGGGTTGGTGCCACACAATCGCCCCAGATGGAGAATGCCCGGTCGGCACTGGGTAAAACCATCCAAAGCGAAGTGTTACGCGTTGAAGGCAATGACTGTGTTATTAAGGATCCGGGGAGCAAAGAGGGACGGTTGCAAATTGACATAACCACCCCCAAGACCAGAAACATCGCGCCGGGTGACCGTATTGAAGCGAAGGTGAACGAGCGGAATCATGTGCTCTCTTTCAGACCCAGCGGTCATGCATCGCCGAAATGATCAAGAGCAGAAGTCGTACTAAACAAGGGGGAGGGACTGTTTTCATCATCCGACCTAGAAGAACGTCGACCTCGAAGAGATTCGAGTGATGGTGCGTGTTGAAGACAACTCCAGGGCAACACAACCCATGGAAGCTGGGAAGTCCTTCTCTGTCGTGGTCACAAGAGGAGATAGTAGGCAGCAGAACAGGACTTGTGCTATCGAGATCTCCTGAAGGTACTCTCAGACCTCTCAGCTAGATGTGACCCACCGAGAAAAATATAGGCATTACAAAAGTTGAAAATGCACCGACGGTCTGATCCGCCCTGTTATAGAATAGTGGCACCCTCATTTGGTTTCTCAATCTTCACAATCTGCAGGGTGACAATCAGCGGTTGCCCCGCCAGGGGATGGTTGAGATCAATCAGAGTTTTATCCGGTAAAATCCATATAATTTTGGCAGTCCTACCCGCATCGTCGGCTAGCGTATCGCCTTCCTGGGCCTCTCGTGGCAAATCGATGGTCGGGATAATTTGAAGTTTGCTCTCGTCGCGAGGGCCGAAACCCTCTTCCGCTGATAGCGGGAAAGTTTTGATCTCTCCAGGGTGCATGCCAACCACCTGTTCCTCAATCCCTGGCGGAACCGTATGCTGTCCCTCGACGAACTGCTCTGTATTGCTATAGCTCGTGGTGGGGTTATCCCGAGGCGTGATTTGAAACCGCACCGTTACCTTGGCTCCGTCCTCTACCGCTACATCATTCACGAACGTTGGAGATGCCTGGACAGAATTTAGAATGGACTCCTGCCCCTGGAGCATGAATAAGCCAATCGCGCTTATGCCAACTGCACCTATTAAGATGAGGTATCGCAGGATAGGCATCCGCCGTCCTTCTTAATCGTATAGATGGGTGAGAACGCATCGTGCCATTGTATATCGATTCAGCAGCAAATCGCCTGCCACCAATTTATGCAGCAAGCGCGTCATGAATTTTCGCAAAACTGTTGAGAGGTTAGATTGATTTGCAGACGCGATAGAGCGCGAGAGAGAAGGTGATCATGCTCCATCGGGACGAACATGTTGTCCGGCTGACGGACATTCTATCCTGGCAGTTGTATAGGAAGTATGCACCGGTCGATACCGAGCCTAGGACGACTAGAGAAAAGCGGCGCGGAGGCGAAGCGATGACTTTGTATTAATGCCGCTCCGATCCCGCTCTGGGTCCATTGCAAAGCGCGTCTGGGACAACCGCTGGACCTGTCCGAACTGATGGCCCCCTCGACAATGGACGGGAGATGATGCCCTCTTGCCCTAGA
>DATDFW010000199.1:0-4874 GCA_036522375.1 Nitrospiraceae bacterium | reverse complement strand
ACGATCAGATACGTCAAACCCATCAAGACAAGGGAACCAAGTCGCTCTGGCCGTTGGCGCAGGCACGAGCCAATCGATTCCAATCCGATTGGGATAAGGTCGACATACCCGTCCCGCTTTTTACCGGGGTGAAGGCGGTGCGGCAGCAGTCGTTGGATCAGCTGATTCCCTATATCGATTGGTCGCCGTTCTTTCACACATGGGAATTGCGCGGACGTTACCCGACCATTTTGCAAGATCCAGTCGTTGGCTCGAAGGCGAAGGAGTTGCACGACGATGCGTTGGCGTTGCTCCGGAAGATCGTGGATCAGCGGTTATTCACTGCCAATGGAGTCTATGGGTTTTTTCCTGCCAACAGTCTGGGCGATGATATCGAACTCTACACCGACGACCGTCGCACGGAGGTCTTGACGACCTTCCATACCCTGCGCCAGCAATCGGAAAAACCGCAGGGGCAATATAGTTTTGCGTTGGCGGATTTTGTCGCGCCGAAAGAGTCCGGCCGCGCTGACTATCTCGGAGCCTTTGCTGTCACGACGGGAATCGGAGTAGATCTCCTATGTCGGGAGTTCGAGCGTGATCATGACGACTACAATTCCATCATGACCAAAGCCTTGGCCGATCGTCTGGCCGAAGCCTTTGCGGAATGGCTGCATAAGCAAGCGCGAGAAGCCTGGGGATACGGCAAGAGCGAGACGCTGACGGGTGAAGACCTGATCCGCGAAAGGTACCGGGGTATTCGACCGGCCCCCGGCTATCCGGCCTGCCCGGACCATACGGAGAAACGGCCCCTGTTCAATCTGCTACAAGCCGAGCAGAATACCGGCATCACGCTGACCGAGAGCTTCGCGATGTGGCCTGCGGCGGCGGTCAGCGGATTCTATTTCGCCCATCCTGAGGCCAAATACTTTGCCGTGGGGAAGATTGGAAAAGATCAAGTTGAAGACTATGCCCGCCGCAAAGGGATGGAACTTCGCACGATCGAGCGCTGGCTCTCGCCCAATCTCAATTATGAGCCTGCTGGGCGCCTGACTGATTAACTTCGGCGGAATTCGTTGAAGTGCGAAGGCCCGGAGAGGGTAGGGTCACCTCGACCGCAAAAGCTGGGTCAAATCGCATCAAATATCCTCGCGGGATATCATTCGTATTCAGCCTACCGTTTGAACCGCCAAGCAGGATGCGATAAACTCTTCAAGCGAATCTAAGAGGAGGGGATATGTCGCTAGGAAGAATCTTGGTAGTCGACGATGAAGCAGACATCAGGAGAGCTGTTCGCCTTACCTTAACGAAGGCCGGCTATGATGTACTTTTGGCAAAAAATGGCGCCGAAGCCATCAAACACATTCAATCCAATGATAATCCTTTTAAGGTCAGTCTCATCATCTGCGATATCCATATGCCGAAAGTAAGCGGAATGGAGGCCATCGCCTATTTTCGTCAAGAATTTCCTTCTGTGCCTGTCGTTGTTTTAACTGGGGATCCTGAATTGGCTGGAGCCACTCAGCTCTTCAAGCTGGGTATTATTGATTACGTGGCGAAACCGGTCACGCCAGAAAAGCTTATTCAGGTTGTGCACAAATCAGTCAGGGATCATGTGTATAAAGGTCCATTTTAGCTGTGAACGGGAATTCGAAAATCAATGGGCGTACACCGTCCGAGCCGAAACAATGAGCAGGCTAAAGCAGTAGATTGGGAAGAGAAACTCAGACCAATGATGGTAATGCGGCAATCTAATGAAACCAGGACGCAAGATCCGGTATTGTAACGGATATTCGAGGTCGAAACGCCTCTAAGAGACCTCTGCCAAGATAGCCTGTCGGACGGGCTTTCCAATCGCCGCGATCAGTGCGGACCTCACCCAACGATAGCGTTCTTCCGCCCAACGATTCACATCCTCTGAATCAGTAAAAACCAGTTCCCAGGCTTTGGCCGCGTCCAGCATCAACAATTGATGTGCGTGCGTTTTGTCGACCATGTAGACGACGAGCACGGCAGATTTTCCTGTGAGGCTGACATCCATAAACACATGTAGCCTGGCGCCCTCCGGCAAGGTGATGTCACGAGCGGCAGCTTCAACGAGCGGATGATAGATCCGCTGAAGAAATTGGGACGTCACTTCGTACGCATTGGTTGCACTTAGGAGACGGGGATTGGGATTTTCTCCAAACAGATTCTCTGTGAGATAGGTTGCCGCGTCCCATGTTGGCATGACTCCGGACGCGACCAAAGATTCGCATAGATAGGCGATCCAATTGCGAGTGGCTCCCTGTTTGCGTGTCGCAGTCGTTTTCTTTGCCATGGTCGACAATCCTTTTGCCATCGTGCGACGTGCAGGCCCAGGATTTGAGAACCTGTGAGTGAGTCTGTCTCTGATGAGATGAGGTAAGTATATCGGCGGGTGGAAAACCGGTCAACGAAATGACGAAAAGCAGGCTGAGAGTCTGTCCGAGTGACCGTTGTGAGAGGGAGGAGACGATGGCAAATGCAAGGCCAGAGGCTCGATAGATTCGGATGCGGTATTCGCCGGATCGCGTGAAGGATTTCGTGTCGAGGACGGCGCTGATACTGTAGATCGTTAGTCGCAGTAGACGGACACGACGCGGCTAGATTCCTAGGGTTTGGGAATCAGTTTGTGCGGGGTTTGGTCGGCATACTGGTCGTGGATGCTCGAGATATCATCCATCGAGGCAAAGAAGACGTCAAGAAGCTCGGGATCAAAGTGCTCGCCTCGATGTTTGGTCATGAGATTGACAGCGTGATCGAGGCTGAATGCCGGCTTGTAGACCCGTTGTGTGGTGAGAGCATCGAAGGCATCGGCGATTGCGGCGATCCGCCCTTCCACGGGAATCGCTTCGCCTTTCAATTTGCGTGGATATCCGTTCCCATCCCAACGTTCATGATGGGTCCAAGCGATCGAGGCCGCGACTTTGAGGATCTCCGCATCCGATCCGCTGAGGATACGATAGCCGATCTCCGCATGTTGAGAAATAACGGTAAATTCTTCCGGTGTGAACTTCCCGGGTTTGAGAAGCACGTGATCCGGGGTGCCAATTTTTCCGATGTCGTGCATCGGACTGGCCGTCCGGATCAAATCACATCGCTCGGAGGACAGTCCATACTTCCTGGCGAGTAATTCACAGTAATGACTCATGCGTTGAATGTGCTGTGCTGTGGCACTGTCACGGTATTCGGCGGCGATGGCGAGCCGTTGAATCGTTTCCTCACGTGAAAGACGCAGTTCCTTTTCGCGGAGCTCGAGCCACTCAAGCGCTTGCTGAAGCGCCATCGTTCTGGTTCTGACCACGTCTTCCAAGTTCTCCCGGTGCAGGCGATTCTCTAGCTCAAGCCGGCGGCGGCGGAGGGCATTGGCGACGTCGATCATGACTTCATTCGACTCGAACGGCTTGATGATGTATCCAAAGGCTCCCATGTCCAGTGCCGCGTTCGCCAGCACCGAGCTGTCGAGACCAGTTACCATGATGACAGCGGTATGGGGATGTTGACTTAAGATATCGCGGACGAGATCCATCCCGGACTCACCGGGCATATTCACATCACACATCATCAATGCAAAAGGTTGTTCCTCGAGTCGGGTCCGTGCCTCTCGTGCATCACAGGCGAGAACCGTCTCATACCCATGGGTTTGCAGCATGTATCCCAGCAGTCTGCGGATCGGTTCTTCGTCATCAATGATCAATACGCGCTTGAGTTCAAGAAGGGCTTGATGGGCAGATCGGTCAAGAAGTAACGTCATGATTCGTGAGTCTCGTTCTGTCTAAATCTGTGAGGAAGGGGATTATTTAGAATCGGTGGACGCTCGTTTGTGTCATGATGTTCAAGGACCTCAAGAGAACTGTACGGCCATGTGCACCTTTTGTGCCACAATATTCTGAAAATGTCACATCTTGTGGACTTCTTGCTCGATCACATCTTCTCACCCATGGAGTAGTGGGATGCAGCACTGTGACTGTAAATTCATAAAATGAAAGTCGAACGACCGCTCAAGCTCTATGCGGGATATGCGTGTGAAGGGTGGGTGCATCTGTACAGATTTAGCCGTTCGCGTTGCGTACTTTTGTACAAATCAATCGAGAGAACAGATTCATTCGAAGCTCGCACCATGTGAGATCCCCCTTGCCCCACGCAGCGGCGTATCGAACAGGTCAGTTTCATTGCGCTTTTGGAGGGCCTTCACTATAATGCGCCGCATCATAAACAGGAGTTATCGATGAGTAATGCAGCGAGGTTGTTGCGTGTCGATGGGCGACGAAAAGATCAGCTTCGCCCTGTGAAAGTGACGCGGAATTTCATTAAACACGCCGAAGGTTCGGTCTTGATTGAAATGGGCGACACCAAAGTGATTTGTACGGCTTCGATTGAAGAAAAGGTTCCTCCATTTCTGAAGGGGAGAGGGCAGGGATGGGTGACAGCAGAATACTCGATGCTCCCGCGTTCAACCCACGAACGATCTCCGCGTGAGGCGGTCAAGGGAAAGCAAGGTGGCAGGACGTTAGAAATTCAACGCCTTGTCGGGCGAGCTCTCCGCGCAGTGACTGATATGGGTCAGATGGGCGAGCGGTCAATCTGGCTTGATTGTGATGTGATCCAGGCCGATGGAGGAACCAGAACCGCTTCTATTACAGGAGCGTTTATCGCTCTGGCCGATGCATTCACAGTCCTTAAGGAGAAGGGCCTGATCAAGAAGCGCCCATTAACGGATTATCTTGCGGCCATTAGCGTAGGAAAAGTTGGCGGGGAGATCCTCGTTGACTTGGCTTATACAGAGGACTCGATGGCCGACGTCGATATGAATGTGGTTATGACGGGACAAGGGCGGTATGTCGAAGTCCAGGGCACAGCAGAACGGACTCCAT
>DATDFW010000198.1:0-4789 GCA_036522375.1 Nitrospiraceae bacterium | reverse complement strand
CCATACCTCCGATGACACCCGCCGCGCCATCTTAACCGCGATGGGCTATGCAATCGATTCGGCTGCATCGCTGACACAAGCATTGCGAGAATGGGATGAGTTGCCCTGGCAACGTCCCTGCGACCCCGTGCAAATCCTGCGTGACGGTGGGACAGGACTTTCTGTGTCTTGTTGTCTGGCACTTGAAGAAGGGAAAGAAGGGTCCGTCATAGTGGAGTGGCAGATCCGTGATGAAACGAATACCGTGGTGCAGGAAGGGCAGGCAGGTCCTGGACTTTCCGCTACAGAGATCCGGTTTCTCAATGGTCGACGGCATGTGCGCGTCGAAATACCTGTGTCATATGGTCTCTCAATCGGATACTACAGAATGACTGTACGAGCGGAAGGTCTGGTTGGGGGGATCGTGGGTACAATGCGTGTCATCGTGGCGCCCCGTCAGTGCTATGCCCCACCATGGCTCGAGGTGAACCAACGGATGTGGGGACTGGCCTTGCAGCTTTATTCATTGTCCTCCGATCGTAATTGGGGGTGCGGCGACTTCACCGATCTTGGCCGGATCGTGGAGTGGGCCGGGAGGGAACTCGGCACTGCAGCCATCGGGCTCAATCCGTTGCATGCACTGCGGAATACTGTGCCGTATCACATCAGTCCCTATGCACCATTCAGTCGATTGTACCTGAATGAACTCTACATCGATCTTGAGCGGCTGCCGGAATTCCATGGCTCGGATCAAGCACAGCAACAATTCCGCTCCCCCGAATTTCAAGCCAAGCTTCAGGCACTGCGAAAGAGCCAGCATGTGGACTACGAGGCCGTTCAAACCGCCAAACGCACGATGCTCAATCTGGCGTACTGTAGATTCGTGAAAGAGTCCTACAGCGGAGAAGAACCGAATCTTCAACCGAAGACAGCGCGCGCCTGGCTCTTCGAACGGTTTATCCAGTCTGAGGGCGCATCGCTTGAGCTGTATGCCACCTTCCAAGCGTTGGAAGAAGAACGCCGCTTGATTCAGCCCAAATCGGCCACCTGGCATGATTGGCCCAACCAGTTTTCAACACCTGGCCAACCGGTTCATGAATATGCAAAACGACATCGAAGGCGCATTCGTTTCTTCGAATACATTCAGTGGGTGGCGAGTGATCAGCTGAACGAGATCCGACGGACGACCGAGCAGCTGGGGATGCCGATCGGGCTGTATCAGGATCTGGCTCTTGGGGCTGAACGCAATGGGGCGGAAGCCTGGATCTATCAATCGGTGCTAGCCTTTGGAGCCGACTGCGGCTGTCCACCGGATGCGTTTGCGCCAGAAGGACAAAATTGGGGGTTGCCCCCCATCAACCCACGCGCGCTCCATGCCAGCGGCTATGAGCTGATAATCCAACTGCTGCGCAATAATTTTCGATTCGGCGGAGCCATTCGATTGGATCATGTGATGGCCCTCTTCCGTCTCTTTTGGATTCCACACGGAAAGCCAGCGTCTGAGGGAACGTATGTGCAGTACCCTTTTGAAGACCTGTTGGCCATCGTGGCATTGGAAAGCGTTCGATCCAAGACCCTCGTCATCGGAGAAGACCTTGGTACTGTGCCCGATTGGGTCAGAGAACAGTTGGCGAAAGCGAAAATCCTGTCGTATCGGGTATTCTATTTCGAGCGCAGTACAGACGGCGAGATGAATTCACCTGGCGACTATCCCGCGCAATCGTTGGCTGTGGCCACAACGCACGACTTACCTACGCTCGCTGGGTTTTGGTCCGGCGAAGATTTGCAAGTACGGGCGAGGTTGGGCGCCATAACAGATGAAGCGAAGCAGCATCAGCTATGGGAAGAGCGCCAGCGCGACAAGGCAAGCATCCTGAGAGCGCTCAAGCGGGAGAACCTCCTGCCTAATGACGTGACGGAAGACCCGGCCACCGCGCCTGCGATGACGACTGATCTGTGCCAAGCGATTCACGTCTATTTGGCTCGCACGCGAGCCTGTATCGTGCTGGCAAATCTCGAGGACGGGTTGGGTGAACTTTCACAAACTAATCTCCCCGGGACAATCGACAGTCATCCGAACTGGACCCGTAAGTATGCCGTTCAGGTGAATGAGATCGGCTGTAATGAACGCTTGCGGCAGCTTGGTGCTGTCTTGCGTTCAACCCGTCCGCCGGGGTAAGAACCTTCGAGGCAAGCTGCGAGCAACCCGAGCGCGGGCAGACTGGTTGAGTATCCTGCTAGTCGTCCATTCCCATGTTGAAACAGAACCGCATTGTGCTGGCAATCGCAGGGGCCGTGTTCTTGGCGATCGTCGTGCTCGAAATGGCCATCCCGGCGAATGTAGTCGGCGCGTACGGTTTCGTGTTACCCATTCTGCTTGTTGCGACGGTGCGCAGCCGCGGCCTCATGCTCATAACCGTTGTGGCCTGTATCCTGGCGACCTACTTGGGGCTGATGCAACCAACCAAGCCTGGACGGTTTCAGTCTGCGGTGATCAATCGAAGTGTGGTCGCCGGAGTGCTCTTGATCGTAGCCTATATCGGGATGACCTGGGAAGAGCGCAAAGCAAGAGAGGAAGCAGCGCGTGCAGCGCTCGCCCGGGAAACGGAAAATCTGTTGAAGGCTAATACCCAATTGGTCTCTGCGAAAGATCAGTTGAATCGATCGGAACGCCTTGCCGCAGTGGGGCAATTGGTGGCTTCCGTGGCACATGAGGTGGGAACGCCGCTGCACTCAATTGCCTGGCATGTGCAAGCCCTGGGTGAAGAGCCGGGCGTCACACCTGAGATGAAGAAACGGGTAACGGTGATTGATGAGCAGCTCACCCGGGTGGTTCGGATCATTCAAGATTTGCTGTCCTCAACCAGGCAGCGTCTACCGGAGCCAACCTGGTTGCCTGTGGAGCAAGTGATCAGCCCTGCCGCGGTACTCATGGAGCCGGCCTTTCATGCAAAAGAAATTACACTGACAGTCGAAATTTCGAAAGACCTCCCTCTGGTCTGGGCCGACAAAGAAAAGTTGCATCAAGTCTTGGTGAATGTATTAGCCAATGCCTTAGCGGCTACCCCGCCGCATGGAACAGTGAGCATATCTGCGGGAGTCCGTTCGGCCACGTCCGAGGAACTTGACAGAGGCCGCCGTGTGGCCAATGCTATGTCTCCCCAGGTCATTACGGTTTCGGTGCAGGATACGGGATGTGGCATGCCAGAAACCGACGTGCAGAAAGCCTTCGAGCCATTTTTTACGACCAAAGCGGTTGGCAAGGGAACCGGATTAGGACTATTCTTGAGCCGCGAAACAGTCCTTGCCCATGGAGGCAGTTTGGTACTTGAGAGCGACACCGGCCAAGGTACAATCGTCACTGTGACGTTACCTGCACTGTGACTTACCAGGATTCAAAACCAAACCAACGGCCGTGATCGAGAAGGGACTGATGCAGCTAGCAAATATTCTTGTAGCCGACGACGATGCAGTCGCGCGCGAGCTCTTGGCTGAGGCCTTAAGAAAGGAAGGCTATACCGTTGAAGCCTTTGCCAGTGGAGAAGAGGTCATCGCTCGCGGACGCCAGGGTCGAGTGGATTTGGTTCTGACAGATATTCGTATGGGCGCGGTCGATGGACTCACAGTGTTGCGTGAGTTTAAACGTATGTGGCCTGATACAGCCGTGGTGGTACTGACTTCGTTCGGCTCTCTGGAAGGTGCGATCGAAGCTATCAGACAAGGGGCCTACGACTATCTCGCCAAACCGTTTAAGAAAGAGGATATCAAGCTGGTGGTCAAGCGGAGTCTCGATCACTGCCGCCTCGTCAGAGAGAATGCCCGGTTTCGTGAAGAATTGAAGAGCAAAGATGAATGGTCTCCCTTGGTAGGAAGCAGTCCGGCCATGCTGGAAGTCTATAAGCTGGTGGCTCGTGTAGCCGAAAGCAAGAGCACGGTACTCCTGCAGGGGGAGAGCGGAACCGGAAAGGAACTGGTTGCGCGGGCGATTCATGCGAACGGGTCACGTCGGGACAAGCCATTCATTCCGGTGAATTGTGGGGCATTGCCGGATACTCTCCTGGAATCGGAAATGTTCGGGTATGAGAAGGGAGCCTTTACCGGCGCGGTGGGACACAAAGCCGGTCTCTTTGAATCCGCGAATGGAGGCACGTTGTTTCTCGACGAGATCGGCGAGTTAGGGCAGGCCGTGCAAGTCAAGCTGTTGCGTGTCATGCAAGATCATGAAGTCCGCCGTGTCGGCAGCACGACATCGACAAAGGTCGATGTCCGCATCATTGCTGCGACAAATCGAGATCTCCAACAGCTCGTCAAGGAAGGGAAGTACCGTGACGACTTATATTATCGGCTCAATGTCGTGCGTATCACCTTACCTGCGCTCGTGGAGCGGCGGGAGGATATTCCGATGTTGGTGCATCACTTCTTTGAAAAATACGCCGTGGGGGCGGCGCATGTAGTACGAGGAGTGCTGCCGGAAACAATGACGTTGTTGATGCAGTACCAATGGCCCGGCAACGTGCGCGAGTTGGAAAATGTCATTGAGCGGGCCGTTTCGTTGAGTCATGGTCCCCTTCTCACACCGGACGATCTGCCGGCATCGGTGCACCAGCCAGAGCTCCCGTTGAAGGAGACGACGAGGGCGATCAGTCACAGTGATGAGGGGTGTTTGTCTCTTGAGGAAGTCGAGAAGCGTCATCTCATCCGGGTGCTGAAGGAAACCAAGGGAAATAAAGTTAAAGCGGCAAAGATTCTCGGTATTGACCGGCGCACACTCTATCGGATGGCTGAACGGTTTGGATTGGATCTTGGCGAC
>DATDFW010000197.1:0-8674 GCA_036522375.1 Nitrospiraceae bacterium | reverse complement strand
GGAAAAAGTGCAGGACCATCGCTGAGCGTTGCTGATCGAGACAGTGACCCGCTATACGAATCGTGGACCATGTAGCGGTAGTTGAATTGATTGGTCAGTACTAGCCAGGGAACCGTGACGAGATTCGCACCGAATCCAAAGTCGAATTGATCGCCGAATTGATAGCCAAAATTATTACGGAACGTGTGTCGGTAACTGGCAGAGGCGAACTGGTTCAACCGATGGGGAATGATTTCATAAGTTTGATAGATCGATCCTTGAAGTCCGAATTGACCTCGTCCAATCTGGGCGGTTGGTTCCATCGTCTCAGCGCCCTCGAGACCCGCCGTCTTCTGATCATGATCCCCCGTGGGAAGATAGACGCCCAAGCCCGTGACCACCATACTGCTCAGTGTGGGCAACAGGTTGTACTTCGCATTAATCAAGACGTCGCCGATGCCATTATCGGAAAACCGAGTGAGTTCACCGGCGCCACCATTGACTTCGCCCAATCCATCGATGTGCTGATGCTTGATCCGCTTATAGGGAATCGCGACTTCGATCCCAAACCGATCGGTGACGCCGTAGTTTAAATCCAGCGTGTACATCTGACTGATTGTGCGGAGCTCCCGGTGATGGCCAAGAATCAGCTGCCGGTTGTCGAGATCGACTGCGGGAATCACGCCGTCCGTACCGTTCAGCAAGGTCCCTTGAGGCGTGTAGTTATAAAACGCGTTGACCGTGAGCAGACCTTTTGGCGACACCTGTTGTTGAGACCCGATTACGACGAAGCAGGTGACCGATCCGCACGACGCCTGTGCGGTCCGGGGACTGGGCCAAGAAAACAGGAGGAAAGCAAGACTGAGAATGAATCCGAGGACGAACCGTTTCGTTGCCATGGTGCTAGTGGCCCTTTCTCTCTAGAAGAATCGTCTCCTCCGTCTGTCCATCGACCCACTCATAGTGGATCGCATGAGAAACGGAATGCGGCTCGGTCCGAGCCTATGAGCAACAGAGACTACAGAGAGAAAGATGGAGGGGCGCGGCTAGCAGATGTTTGGCATACCTCGATTGAGGGCTGGGCAGAATTGGGGAAGGTAATGAATGCAATAGGACTGAGTTCGATTTGAAACGGGACTACCGCCGTATCGAACACTGTCCCGGCGGCACACATCCAGGAGCAGAGCACGGTGCTATGTGTGGCAGCCTGATGATGGGCATGGTGCCCGGCATGCTCGACCATTTGGGCCTGAGCCAATCCGCCGACGGAAAGGACACAGAGCACCAGGAGGATAGAGACGAATTTGAGGATGGGGTGGTTCATCTGCATTTTCAGACCAAGTAAGTGCCAAGGGAATCCTAATGGAGACCCATTAGGCCTGTCAAGGCGGGGGCCGGCCAAGGGCCTCTGCTTATTATAGGATTCATAGAAAAGATGTTGTATACTGCGAAAATAACTTTCGGAGACATCGGCGTTCGCCGAAGACAGTATCAAAGACAGTATCATGGTCACGCAACTACTCAATCAGCTCTTTGGCAGTAAAAATGATCGTGAAATCAAGGCAGTCCGCCCGATTGTGGAGCGGATCAATAGCCTCGAATCCGGCCTGACTCAGCTTTCGGATCACACCCTCGCAGACAAGACACAAGAGTTCAAGAAGCGCCTTGAGTCCGGGGAAACTTTGGACGACATCCTGCCCGAGGCCTTCGCGGTCTGTCGTGAAATGTCCCGCCGCAAGCTGAACATGCGTCACTTCGACGTGCAGTTGATCGGCGGCGTCATTCTCCACAGAGGCCGCATTGCTGAAATGAAGACTGGTGAGGGGAAAACCCTGGTGGCTACGCTGCCGATCTATCTGAATGCGCTCGAAGGAAAAGGCGTTCACCTCGTCACCGTGAACGATTACCTCGCCAAGCGCGATGCCCAGTGGATGAGCGTCTTGTATCACGCGTTGGGGCTTTCGGTAGGTATCATTCAACATGATGCCTCTTTTTTATTCGATCCGACCTATGAGGCTTCAGACAAGCGGCTTCAGTTCCTCCGCCCCTGCACGAGACCCGAAGCCTATCGTGCCGACATCACCTATGGCACGAACAACGAGTACGGGTTCGACTATCTTCGCGACAACTTGGTCGTCAACGATTTAGCCCAGTGTGTGCAACGCGAGCTGAACTTTGCCATCGTGGACGAAGTCGACAGTATCCTCATCGATGAGGCCCGCACACCGTTGATTATTTCCGGTCCGACGGATGAAACGACCGATCTCTACTACCGCATCAATGCAATTATCCCGCAGCTGAAACCCGAACACGATTACACGATTGAGGAAAAAACGAAGACTGCGTCGTTGACCGAAGACGGCAACGTCCGGGTCGAGAAACTGCTCGGCGTGGACAACCTCTACGACCCCAACCATATGGATCTCGTCCACCACGTCGTCAAGGCGCTGCAGGCCCATGCCCTCTATAAACGGGATGTGGATTATGTGGTGAAAGAGGGTGAAGTCATTATCGTGGATGAATTCACCGGACGGCTCATGCCAGGGCGCCGCTGGAGCGACGGCCTGCACCAGGCTGTCGAAGCCAAAGAAGGGGTCAAGATCGCCAACGAGAATCAAACGTTGGCCTCGGTCACCTTCCAGAATTATTTCCGGATGTACAAGAAACTTAGCGGTATGACCGGCACGGCGGACACGGAAGCGGCGGAGTTTGCCAAGATCTATAATCTCGACGTCAACGTGGTCCCAACTAATCGCAACATGATCCGGCTGGATTATGCGGACGTTGTCTACCGAACCGAAAAAGAGAAGTTTTCCGCGATCGTCGAAGATATCAAGGAATGTTATGAGCGCGGCCAGCCCGTCTTGGTCGGCACGATTTCCATCGAAAAATCGGAGAGACTTGCCGGATTTTTGAGCCGGACTGGAGTGAAACACAACGTCCTCAACGCTAAACAGCATGAGCGAGAGGCCGAGATCATTGCCCAGGCTGGACGCAAGGGTGCTGTGACGATTGCGACGAACATGGCGGGCCGCGGCACCGATATTCTCCTGGGCGGGAATCCCGACTTTATGTTCAAACAGATCCTGTACCGGGACGAGAACTTGCCGGATGCAGGAAAGCTGGAGATCTATGAAGAAATTCGGGCCGATTGCGAGAAGAATAAGCAAGAGGTCCTTGCAGCAGGCGGACTCCATATTCTCGGGACCGAGCGCCATGAAAGCCGTCGAATCGACAACCAGCTCCGAGGCCGAGCCGGTCGCCAGGGCGATCCCGGTTCTTCACGATTCTACCTGTCGTTGGAAGACGACTTGATGCGCATTTTCGCCTCCGAGCGGGTCTCCCAACTCATGCTCAAGCTCGGCATGGAAGAGGGTGTTCCGATCGAGCATGGCATGGTTACCCGTGCCATTGCCAACGCCCAGAAGAAAGTCGAAGCTCACCACTTCGACATTCGGAAACAGCTGCTGGAGTACGACGACGTCATGAACAAGCAGCGTGAGGTGATCTACCAACACCGACGCGCCGTTCTGGGCGGGACGAATCGGAAAGACGATCTTCGCGACATGATGGACACCCTAGTGGAGTCCGCGCTGAACATCTATTGTCCAGCTGAACAATATCCCGAAGAATGGGATATCAAGGGGCTTGCTGAAATCATGCATAGCCAATTCGGTCTCGATATTGCCCAAGATAACAACGA
Source organism: Nitrospiraceae bacterium (assembly GCA_036522375.1). Taxonomy (GTDB): domain Bacteria; phylum Nitrospirota; class Nitrospiria; order Nitrospirales; family Nitrospiraceae; genus Palsa-1315. Next base: position 4,992 of record DATDFW010000197.1, on the reverse strand, counting down.
CGGCGGCGTGTCAATCCGCGACATGGGACGCGACGCGTTGCTCGAAGACCTCCGCATGCAGGTGCGTGATGCCTATGATCGGAAAGAACAAGATCTGGGCTCGGATTTGATGCGCTTCCTGGAGAAGAACTTCATGCTCCAGGTGATCGACCACCACTGGAAAGATCATCTTCTCGCGATGGATCACCTGCGCGATGGAATTGGACTGCGTGGCTATGGGCAAAAAGATCCGCTTATTGAATACAAGCGCGAAGGCTACGATCTCTTTGCCGGCATGATGGAACGAGTCAAGGCAGACGCGCTTGATCGGCTCTTTCATGTGCAGGCGGTCCGGAATGAGGCCCAACCCACAGCTCCACCGCCTCCACCCGTCATCTCGCGCCCCCTCCCTCCACTCATCCTCAATCGGGGAGAAGAGCCAGTCGCGCCTCAGACTGTTCAGCGGAGCGACGAGAAAGTCGGCCGCAACGACCCCTGTCCCTGCGGCAGCGGGAAAAAATACAAGAAGTGCCACGGAGCGTGAAGCGGCTGTCCTAACGACGTGCGCGGAATTCCGGCGTCGCCCTGATGCGACAGGCCTCTGTTCGTCCTGACCGTTTCATGCATCACCATCGCACTCATACAAAATTGCGCCGTAACGTTGCACATCATCGTGCGTTCGCGGACATTGCCGCCACTACCTTATTGAGACTTCAGTTTACAGTTCTTCCACCGAAGCTGAGTTGAGACAAGAACAATGAAAAATTGAGGAAAGCCATAAAGAAAGCGATGCGAGAGGGAAAGTGAAGCTAACTCGGAACTCGCAGCCTTTGGTGGACCGGTTCAATACAATACAATCGCCAGATGAGATCCTCGGCTTCTCGTTTAGGAATGTCGGAGCATCTCACCCCCATCTTGTTAGGTCGTTCACGGAAGCAAAGGAGGGACGAACGCGGATGCTGTCTTGCGTCAAGAGAACAGCTCGCGTGCAAGGAACGCAGACATGCCAAGCTCAGAAGCAGCTATTCAACAGTTTGGTTCACCCGGATTTGGGCCATGAATCGTGCCCCCTCGTAGGTCTTGCCTCAGCTCCATGATCGTTGAGCTGGGTTGCAGAACGGAAGCAGATTTAACCTTATAGGGCTCGGCCAGAAATAAGCTTTCTTCCTTATTTCACCTTGACTTAGCACGTCTATGAACGATAGGCTAGATATGATTGAGCCAATAGTTGGGAGGGGTGAAGTGTCCACATCGGGTATGGGTGTCACTTTTCATAGAATCTCAATGGGAATTGGAGGACTTGCTAGTGACAATCGGGCACCCTGAACTCGTCGCCGCCATCGCGTCCGAGATCATCTCCTCAGGGCCGATCCCCTTCGTCCGGTTCATGGAACTGGCGCTCTACCACCCGCAATATGGCTATTACATGCGTCAACCGGACGACGCGAACCATGAACGTATCGGTTGGTCCGGTGATTTTTATACCAGCTCCGATGTGTACCCGATTCTCGGTCATGCGCTTGCCGCACAAGCCAGACAAATGGATGAGTTTGTCGGCTGTTCCGTCCCCTTCACGATCGTCGAAATGGGTGCAGGCAAAGGGTTATTAGCTCGAGATTGTCTGACGGCAATCCATGCGAAGCAGGATGGTTTTGCATCGCGTGTCCGCTATGTCTTGATTGAACGGAGCCCTGCGATGCGGGAGCTGCAGCGCCAGAACCTCGGTCCCTGGCTCAGCACGTCAGGTCTGGTCACCTGGGTGGAAGGCCTTGATGGGCTGGCCCCGCAGAGCCTGACTGGTCTGTTTTTCAGCAATGAGTTGGTGGATGCTTTTCCGGTGCATCGGATTCAAGTCACGGCTGGACAAACCGAAGAACTTTATGTGGACTATCGAGATGGGCAGTTTGTGGAATGCCTGAAACCTCTGTCGACAACCCTGCTCGCTCAGTATTTACAGAGACTGCATACCATATGGCCGGAAGGTTATCGAACCGAGGTGAATCTTCATGCAATGGACTGGATGGAACAGGTAGCGCAGCGGATCGATCGCGGATTCGTGATGACCATCGATTATGGTCATACGGCACAAGATCTCTATGGCCCCGAGCGGAGGAACGGCACGTTTCTCTGCTATTCCCAACAGCTGACTAACGAGGATCCCTTCATCCGTGTCGGCGAGCAGGACATGACTGCCCACGTCGATTTTTCAAGTTTAGCTGCCGTTGGTGAGGAACAGGGCCTCCACGTGACGGGATTTACGAACCAAATGAGTTTTTTGATGGGGCTCGGCGTTGAAGAAATGATCGAGGAATTGGAGCCCGAGAGCGCAGAATTTCACGCCGCGATTCACCTCCTGAAGCCGGATGGTATGGGCAGTACGTATAAGGTACTGATTCAGCACAAGGGCATGACTTATCCGAAACTGGACGGCTTGAAATTCAAGCCGTTCTTCGGCTCGGCTCTTGCGGTGCATTCCTCAGGTGTATGAGATAGAGAGTAACTCGATGATGTTCCAGCGGTCGGACAATATTTTACGATTTAGGTTATGCACTCTCTGGGGGCTGCATGGGTAACACCGCCATTCCGGAGAACTACATACCGATTCTCATATTTTTCGGCATTGCCCTTGTCGGCGTTGCAGGCACGTTGCTTATTGGCTCGTTCATCAGACCGAATCGTCCCTATCGAGCTAAAATGGCACCCTATGAGAGCGGGAGTCCGCTGTTTTCCGACGCGCGCATTCAGTTTCCGATGCGTTACTACATCATCGCGATGCTGTTCGTCATTTTCGATGTCGAGGTCATTTTCATGATCCCATGGGCCGTCAGGTTTCAATCACTCGGTCTCCTGGGACTTATCGAAATGCTCGTCTTTCTTGTTATCCTGCTGGCCGGATTCTGGTATGCCTGGAAGAAGGGGGCACTCGAATGGGATTGAGCGGGGGGATCCTCGGAAGGCCCTTTGTCCTCGCGGAACGCGCGGCCTCGGAAGGATGGGAAGGGCAGCCTGGTCGTCCTCCTGCTCGCGGAACGCGCACGATAGGAATGTGCTCGTTCGACGCGCGCAATCGAGGATCAACCAGGCTACCCTTGAAAGTGAGATGGGAGGATTGGGATAACGCGCGCAGTGAAGGGCATTCCTGACAATCCCCTTCGATCTGGAGAAGTAAGGGAAAAACACAGATGAGTTTTCTGGAACGGCAGTTCGAGGCGAATATTCTGACGACCAATCTGGACGCGCTCGTGAATTGGTCTCGGAAGTCGGCATTGTTTCCGATGACGTTCGGTCTAGCCTGCTGCGCCATCGAAATGATTGCGACGGTCTCGTCGCGGTATGACATGGATCGTTTCGGAGCCGGCGTCTTTCGGGCCTCGCCCCGGCAAGCCGATCTCATGATTATCGCCGGCACGGTGACGCGCAAAATGGCTCCGGTGATCCGTCGCATCTACGACCAGATGCCGGAACCACGCTATGTCATTTCCATGGGCTCCTGCGCCACCTCGGGAAACCACTACAATAGTTACGCGGTGGTCCAAGGCGTCGACCAGATCATTCCAGTCGATGTCTATGTGCCTGGCTGTCCGCCTCGCCCTGAAGCATTGCTCGATGGGCTGTTAAAGTTACAAGAAAAGATTCAGCGGGAGAAAGTGTTTGTGAAATAGACTGTGAGACAAGCGAGAGAAGCGGGACGTGCGTGATTGGCAAATCGTGCTTTTCTCGCGTGTCGCGCCTATCTCGCGACCAAGAACGATGCAAGCTCTGCTCGACAGCCTGAAGACGAAATTCCCCGACGCGGTCCTCGCGACCCGCGTCGATGCTGCACGTGCCGAGACGGCTGTCTCCATAGACGCCGCGCGCCTCGTGGATATTGCGCGCTATCTGCACGATGCGCCGGAAGCAGCTTTTGACCATCTCACCGATATTTGCTCGGTCGACTATCCCGAAGATCAGCAGCGTTTTGAAGTCGTATATCATCTACACTCGCTTCCCCTTCGGCAGCGTCTTCGCCTCAAGACTCGCATCGCGGAGGACGATCCAACCATAGCGTCGGTCACTGGAGTCTGGAAGGGAGCCGAGTTCCTGGAACGCGAGGTGTATGACATGATGGGGATTCACTTTTCCGGCCATCCCGATCTGCGGCGTATTTTATTGCCGGAAGATTACACCGAAGGATATCCGTTGAGAAAAGACTTCCCGACCGAAGGGCGCGGCTGGCGCAGCCAGTTCGAGTTTATCCCGAAATTCGACGAACCCTCGCACGGCGCCCCTGAGTTCGAAGTCACCGAGCAGGAGAAAAATGCCTTTCGCGCCGACCCTGGCCTATCCGGTTCCCAGCGGAAAGAGGAATTGTTGCTGAACATGGGTCCACAACATCCAAGCACCCACGGTGTGCTGCGTGTCGTGCTTGTGTTGGACGGTGAACGGGTTGTAAAAGCCACGCCAGACCTTGGCTATCTGCATCGAGGTGTCGAGAAATTAGCCGAGGGGCTCGCGTATATGCAGATGATCCCGCACACGGACCGGCTCGACTACGTCTGTGCCATGTCCAATAATTACGCATACGTTCGTGCGGTGGAAAAACTCCTCGAGATTACCGTGCCGATCCGCGCCGAGTACATCCGGACGATCGTGGCCGAGATGCAGCGTATCATCGGGCATCTCTTTTGGCTCGGCACGCAAGCCCTAGATATCGGCGCCATGACCGTCTTTTTCTGGACTTTCAGGGAGCGCGAAGTACTGTTGGACATGTTCGAAAAACTCTGCGGAGCCCGTCTGACTCTGAACTACTATCGCATCGGTGGTGTCGATAGCGATTTTACCCCCGAATTGGTCCAACGGATGAAAGCGTTTCTCGAAATCTTTCCCGAGAAGGTCAAGGAATATGATGCGCTCATCGCTTCAAATCGCATTTGGCTCGGCCGCACGAAGAACGTGGCTGTGCTTTCGGCAGAGGACGCGATCAGTTTCGGTTGTACTGGCCCGGTTCTGCGCGGCTCAGGTGTCGCTTACGAC
>DATDFW010000196.1:0-2166 GCA_036522375.1 Nitrospiraceae bacterium | reverse complement strand
CATCGCCGTACACATACCCGCCGGCATCGAATCAGGCATGCGCCTGCGCCTCTCGAACGAAGGAGAGCACGGCGTCAATTCAGGTCCGCCGGGGGATCTCTATGTAGCAATTACCGTCAAGCCGCACCCGGTCTTCACGCGTCAAGGGCACGACATTCTCTGCGACGTTCCTATTCAATTTGTCACAGCCATACTTGGAGGAAAGATTGAAGTCCCCACGCTAAAGGGTAATACGATCATTAAGATTCCTCCCGGCACGCAACAGGATAAGATCCTGCGCATCAAAGGACTGGGCGTTCCGAGCCTCAAGAACCACAGTACCGGTGATCAGTTATTTGTCATTAAAATTCAAATTCCCACCAAACTGACCGCTCGTCAAAAAGAATTACTCAAAGAGTTTGCTAAAGAGAGCGGGATGTCGGTAGAAGAAGACGGCGAGGGTTTCTTTGACAAGATGAAGACCTTCTTCGAATAACACCGATGGTCATCGACCAGACTCCCGCAATATGTCTACGTTCTTTGTCGCCCCTGAAGCCGTCACTCCCCCTACCATCCGCATAACCGGCGATCTCCTCCACCACCTTCGCGATAGTCTTCGCCTATATCCAGGAGACTCTCTCATCCTGAACGACGGACGCGGAACACGCTATCGTGTGGAAGTCACCCAGATCACTACACAGTCCATCGACAACCGCATCATCGAGCAACAGACCGAGCCTGCGCACAGGACCTCACCCATCGTGCTCGGGCAAGCGTTGATCAAAGGCGACAAGATGGACTGGGTCATTCAGAAGGCCACTGAACTCGGAGTCGCGACCATCGTACCCATTCACAGCACACACAGCGTCATCAAGCCCCATCCGGAACGCCTTGAACATCAACGGGTCAGATGGAATCGCATTGCGCGGGACGCGGCCCAGCAGTCTGAACGCTGGACCATCCCCATCATCGCAGATCCAGTAGACTTTGCAGAGGTCTGCCGACGATATGCCTCAGCGGCTCTGAAGAGCATGCTGGTGGAACGCTCCAGCGGCCCTTCACTCGCAACCATATCGCTGCCATTGAACCACCAGCATCCGATTATCGTGTTGATAGGGCCGGAAGGGGGCTGGGCACCAGACGAGCAGAGGCTTGCACAGGAGCAGAACTTCGTCCCGCTCACCCTCGGACCGCGAATCTTGCGGTCTGAGACCGCAGCAATCGCCGCGCTCAGCATTCTCCAATCAAGACTCGATGAAATGGTGAGCGAGATGAGCTAGAATGCGCGACAGGCGCGACTCGCAAAGATACAAACTCTGACCGTCCCGCTTTTCTCGCACGTCTCGCGAGTCCCGCACAGATAAATTTTCACGATTGCGCTCAGCGGCCCGTGGTCAGATGGATGATCGTCCCATTCTCTCCGCTGGCCCAGCCCTCTGTACCAATAGGGAATGAGAGGCCGAACAGCGAAACTTTGGCGATCGCACCCTGCTCTGTCCATGTGAAGCCACTATCGGTAGTCCGATAGACCATACCCCGTTCCCCCACAATCCATCCTGTCTGAGGGTCGGTGAAGCGCACTCGCAAGAGGTCTGTCAGTTTCGTACAGGTGCTGGAACAGGGTAAGGTGCGATCGATCCAGTGATTCCCGCCATCGGCAGTGTGGAAGATGGCGCCGGCATTCCCGACGGTCCACCCAGTGAACATATCGGAAAAATACACATCGAACAATGTGACAGCCCCCTGAGTCTCTTGACGGGTCCATGTCATCCCGCCATCGTCCGTCATTAAGACGGTTCCCACTGCTCCAACCGCCGTCCCATGCTGTGCAGTAAGAAATTGCACGCCATAGAGCGCCGCACTCGTCTGACTCGACTGATCGACCCAATGAGACCCGCCGTCCTTCGTGTGAAGAATGGTTCCGTTGCCACCAACCACCCACCCTTCGAGCGCCGACACAAACGAGAGATTATATAGTGGCACCAGGGTATCGAGGAGTTGTGCCTGCCAGGTATTTCCCCCGTCCTGGCTTCGGCGAATCGTCCCGTTGGCACCAACTACCCATCCCTGCTTTTCGTCGAGAAAGAGGACGCCCGAGAGGGTTGCTGTAGTCCCGCTCACAACCTTCTTCCATTTCTTTCCACCATCAACCGTCTTCAAAATGGTGCCGCCAGACCCCACGGCCCA
>DATDFW010000195.1:0-3108 GCA_036522375.1 Nitrospiraceae bacterium | reverse complement strand
CATTGAGGCCTCCCTTGAGACGCTGCTCTTTCATCCTCCGCCGGAGGCCCAGCCGCCGGTAAGGCGACTGGGCGATGACTCCGACAGCACTAAAGAGCTGCCTATCTCAGCAATGCGAGTGCCTGTTGCGGAAGCGCATTGGCCTGCGCCAATACGGAAATACCCGCTTGCACGAGCACCTGATTCTTCGTGAATTGAGACGTCTCAAACGCAATGTCCGCATCACGTATCCGAGATTCAGCCGCCGTAAAGCTCTCACTGGTGATCTGGAGATTCGAGATGGCGGCCTCGAAGCGGTTTTGAATAGAGCCGTATTCCGCTCGAGCCGTTGCCACAGAACTGATCGCACTGTCGATGTTGCTCAACGCGCTCTGGGCATTGGCCGACGTCGAGATATTTACGGATCCCAAGCCGATGCTCGTGATGTCCAAATCGTTCAGATCGGCTGTGAGCGAGTTGCCCGCACCGCTCTTGAAGCCGATAAAGACTTCGAATGAATTGGTGGATCCGCTCAAGAGTGCCTGACCGTTGAACTCGGTCACAGTGGCAATCCGATCGATTTCAGATCGGAGCGATACAAACTCTTGATCCAAATATGACCGTTCCGTGCTACCGACAGTACCGCTGGCAGACTGCGATGACAGCTCACGGAGTCGGGAAAGCAAGTTCCCGATTGTCGCAGCGGCGCCGTCAGCAACCTGCGTCAAGCTGATACCGTCATTCGCATTACGGGTCGCCTGGTTGATACTGCGGATGTGTGCGCGCAACGTTTCTGACACGCCGAGTCCGGCGGCATCGTCAGCTGCGCGAGTGATCCGAAGGCCTGAAGACAACCGTTCCACAGACCGTTGCAATTGATTCGTGTTCGCGGTCAAATTGCGCTGAGCTGCGATTGAAGCCGGATTGTTATTAACGATTAGAGACATGGACCTATTCCTCCTTGAAAACCTATCGAATCAACCACTCGTCCTTCCCGGCATCCGTGCCAGGACTGTTTTGACCGAAGGCCCCTCCGATAGCATGCATATCGGTGAAGTCCTCTGGTCGTGCATCCCTTATCGGTCCCAGCCGATCCACACTTGAGCGGTGGTGAAGGATGGGACGAAGAAATGTTCCAGTGGTTGATAACCGACAATATTCAACAAGGAGGTTCATACAGCCGCCAAATAGGGAAGGATCTCGAATTCAAGAATATCCGCGATTCGCACCGAATCTTGAATGGACCGAGCGTCCAGTAGTTCCTGAATCCAGGAGGAGAAGGTCTGGAGATCGCCGTCGGCTGGACTGTCCTGCCCAGCGGCCTGAAGAAGCTCCACATAATCGGCCAACTGTCCGAACCATCGATCCAATGTCGAAGGGATAACGCCGCTCGTACGCAGAGGTGTGAGGAATCCCTGGGCCTCAACTCTCAATGTCGAGGCAAACCGGCCGATTGCCGGCGCTGCATCGGTCATGATCTCGGACATGCTCTGCGAGACCGCTTCAATCGGTCCGATTTCGTTGAGTCGTTTGTTCAACAACAGGGGTTGGAGATCGCGATCCGTGATCGGGCGCCCCCCAAACTTCAACGAGGTGACCAGGCGATGTCGCGCATACGCGCGATCGCTGACCTGCGTCAGGACCTCACTGACTGGATGATCGTCACCGACGTCCCACTGATCGTGATCGAGTGTAATGCGCATCGAACCACTCCTTTTTAGTTGTTTGGTTTGTCTTGTCTATTTGGTTGGTTTGGTTCGAAGAACGAAACACCAAACGAACCAGATCAACCAGAGAAACCAAATGAACCGCAGCCCATTAGACGGAACTCGGCATCATCGGCAAGAGGCGCTGTTGCTTCTCCACCTGTGCAGATACTGCTGACAAGTGCTTTCGAGTGTATGCGATACGTTGTCGCCAGCGTCGATAGGCCTGCACATGTCGCTCAGCCAATACTGTTAAATCTATCGCGTCATCGTTATGGATATCCCTGATCATGGCCACTGTGGCAGGGCCGGTTGCAGAATAGGCCATCATTCGAGGCAAGAGCTGTTCTCGTTCTTGGCGAAGCAACGCTTGTTCCCGTTGTAGCATGGCGACCGGCAACGGATGCCGTTTCGTCAGATCGACTATCTCCATCGCATGCTCTTCCAGGCGGCGCAGAGGTTGAGCCGCTTCTTTCATCCACGCCAACGCATGGGCTTGGTCCGGCACGGTTTCAGGATTCGAAGGCAATCGACTCTGCTGGCCTGTGAAATCTTGATACCAGAACCTTCTCCAATAAGCGGCATACCATGCGGTCTCGGCATCGACCTGTCCTGCCCGCATGTTAAAGGAGCCGAGTCCATCGGCATCAGTGCAGGATTGATACACACGTAGCCCCGCACTCCAGGAGGGAAATGGACCGAGCTCTAGTGCATGGAGACAGAGATTTGCGACCTCTTCGGGAATCAATCGATCTTTGCACGCATGGTGGGCACAGATCTGGTCGAACCCACAGGGTGAACAGCCGAGATCCGGTTGTATGACCCAATGACCAGGCCCGTAGGGCCCCGTTTCACAGTGATCGACATGGCCGACTGACAGATCGATGACTGCGATTCCGACGCCGACTGCGATGTGCATCGGTCCTGTGTCGTTGGTGAGGAGTAATTGACAGCGCGAGAGCAAGCCGACCAGTTGATGCAATGTCGTTCGTCCGCTTGCATCGAGCAGCGGTGCAGTTCCTCCGCAGGCTCGATAGGTTGTTTTAGCCTGCCCGATGGATTCCGCTTCCGCAGCTGTGCCGATCAGGACAAATCCCACACCGGGGCGGCGACTCAGCGCTGCCAGTGTTCGTCCAAAATACTCCGGCCGCCAGGCTTTCATCACGTCGCTGGCGCCGACCTGCACGGCGATCCACTGGCGGACGGTGGCGGTCTGAGGCCGGAGAAAGTCATCGGCCCAGATTCTCCCTTCGGCAGGAACGCTGACCGACAGCGGCGAGAAGGTGCCGGGACCGCTTCCGCCCATGGCATAAAGGTCCACGAGATTGAACCGATTGAATCGTCGATGCCGATGCAAATCCGTGAAGTAGGACAACCAGGGATTCTGTACGATAGGGCCACCGTCGGGCCCTGCGATAATCCC
>DATDFW010000194.1:0-13702 GCA_036522375.1 Nitrospiraceae bacterium | reverse complement strand
AGTAAAGGTCGTCCTCGATAATATGAAGACGATTCTGAACGATCGAAAGAGCCATCCCGTGGATGTGAAGGATCTCCGAGCCCTCGAAGCTGCGGAGAAGGCTTACAAGAATACGAACGATTGTATCGGAGAATTCAAATACGCCAGCAATCAGGAAATGATCGGACTGATTGAGCGTGGGAAGGCATAACTGGCAGACCCCTCTTTTCTACCCATCCCCCCATTTCAGTTTTTCTCTCAGTACATCGTAGTAATTGCTCTCAGGAAAGCGGATTAAGCGGGTCCGCTGCTCCGAAGTCTGAATCACTACCGCATCTCCCTGCGCAATTGCCACTCCTACCTGTCCGTCGAGCGTGGCTATGGCACCGTCATCTTTACTAGTGAGTGTCACCTCTATCTCCGCGTTGCCCGGTACAATCAATGGCCGATGCGTCAGTGTATGAGGGCAAATTGGTGTCAGGATCAATGACTGGACTGCCGGATCGATAATGGGACCCCCGGCTGAAAGAGAATAGGCCGTTGATCCCGTCGGGCTGCTGATGATTAACCCGTCACCACGCATGTTCGTCACAAACCGTCCTTGAATCGCAATCTTCACTTCGATCATGCGGGCAAGTGTGCCTTTGTTGATCACAACATCATTCAACACGACCCCTTGCGCGACCGTTTCTCCAGACCGATGAATATGTGTCCTTAGCATGAGCCGCTCGTCGAGAACAAAGTCATTCGCAAATACCCGTTCAAGGGAAGGATAGAGACTCTCCAGCCGGACCTCGGTCAAAAACCCCAGTCCGCCCATGTTGACCCCGAGAATGGGAATGCTTCGTTCTCCGGCAAGCCGCGCGGCGTTGAGCATAGTCCCGTCGCCCCCCAAGACCAAGAGTACATCGGCTCTGTTTACCAATGAAACTTCCTGATAGGCCCCCTGTTCACCGAGAAGTATTGCCGACGTCTTGTCTAAAAGCACATCGATGCTTCGAGTTCTGAGCCAGCCGACTACGTCTATCAACGTGTGCTTGGCCTCGGGAAACTTAGGCTTAGTCAGAATCCCCACACTTTTGCTTTTCATTGTTTTAAGGTCCTGCCGTGGGTACGATGATGAAGAAGGGGTGGAAAAACACGCGATTTTATCGGGAGGGTTCTTTTGAAGTCAATGAACGAAGATAGAACTTTATTTCCCCTCGACTCCATTTGCTCAAATTGCGAGCTTGTGCAATTATCTCGCAGCCTTGACACATAAAATCCTTCTAGTTAGAATTAGACAGGTTTTTGATAGGTTTGTACACACCGAACCGGTTATAGGCTCCACCTAAAAGGAGGCAGGATGTTCGAGCGATTCACGGATAAGGGTCGGAAGATCATCATCCTGGCGCGGGAAGAGGCTGAACGTCATCAAAACGACTATCTCGGAACCGAGCATCTCGTCCTGGCCATTCTCCGTGAATCAGACGGAATCGCCTTGATGATTCTTAAAAAGATGGGGCTCTCGACCGAGCAAATCCGTTTAGAAATCGAACGGAACTTGCCTGGCGGAGGGACTACCATGACCTTTGGGGAAATTCCCTTCAGCCCACGGGTCAAGAAGGTCATCGAATACGGGGTTGAAGAAGCCCGTCTCCTTGGCCACAATCATATCGGCAGTGAACACCTTTTATTAGGTCTGCTCCGTGAAGAGGAGGGGATTGGTGGAAAGATTCTCCGCAGCTTAGGCGCCAATCTTTTGACCGCTCGACAGCTGACCGTAACATTTCTGCGGAAATCTGCGCCGCGTGAACGTGACCGGAAAAGTAATACCCCGGCGCTCGATGAGTTCGGTCGTGACCTGACTCAGCTCGCCCAAGCAGGGCAGTTGGATCCCGTCATCGGACGAGCCGATGAAATCGAGCGAGTGCTTCAGATCCTGAGTCGTCGTTCAAAAAACAATCCCGTACTTATTGGGGAAGCCGGCGTCGGCAAGACCGCCATTGTGGAAGGTCTAGCCCAGCGGATCATCCAGTCGGAAGTGCCGGACAACCTTCTCTCGCGACGTGTCATTGCACTCGACCTCGGTTCATTAGTCGCAGGGACGAAATATCGCGGCCAATTTGAGGAACGGTTGAAGGTCGTGATGAAGGAGATCGTGCAGGCAGGAAACATCATCATCTTCATCGATGAACTCCATACACTGGTGGGAGCAGGGGCAGCAGAAGGATCTATCGATGCATCCAACATGCTCAAGCCCGCTCTGTCGCGTGGCGAAATTCAATGCATTGGCGCGACGACTCTCGATGAATACCGAAAGCATATTGAGAAAGATGGAGCGCTGAAGCGACGTTTCCAACCGATTCACGTCCAGCCACCGAGCAATGAAGAAACCGTGCTGATTATTCAAGGGCTACGCGATAGATATGAGGAACATCATGGTGTCGAGATTTCCGAAGAGGCTATTCTCGAAGCCGTCAAGCTGTCCGACCGCTATATTAGCGACCGTTTCCTCCCGGACAAGGCTATCGATTTGATCGATGAGACAGGATCACGGGCGAAACTGCAAACCTATGCGCTGCCCACGGACCTCAAAGCAATGGAGCAGGAGCTGAAAAAGGTTTCCCGCGAAAAAGAACTCGCCATCACGATGCAGAACTTCGAGGAAGCGGTTCGTCATCGGGAAGAAGAGGAACGGCTGCGCAAACTCCTCGATGAATCAAAACGCGAGTGGAAGAAGAATCAGGAAAAGAACAAACCGACAATTGGAAAAGAAGACGTGGCCTACGTTGTTTCCAAAATGACGGGCATTCCGCTCTTCAAACTTGAAGAAGAGGAATCGAACAAACTGCTTCGCATGGAGGAATTCCTTCATAAACGCGTGGTCGGACAAAACGAAGCGATCTCAGCCGTGGCCCGGGCCATTCGGCGATCGCGCGCGGGACTGAAAGATGCTCGAAAACCTATCGGGTCATTTATCTTCCTGGGGCCGACTGGCGTGGGAAAAACCGAGTTGGCAAGAACATTGGCGGAGTTCCTCTTTAATAGTGAAGACGCACTTATTCGGATCGACATGTCCGAATATCAGGAAAAGTTCACCAGCTCGCGACTCTTCGGAGCCCCTCCAGGGTATGTCGGATATGAAGAGGGTGGCCAATTGACTGAACGGGTTCGTCGTCGGCCTTATTCGGTGGTCCTGTTCGACGAGATCGAAAAGGCCCATCCTGATGTGTTCAATATCCTGCTACAAGTGTTGGACGACGGGGTGCTCACCGACAGTCTTGGGCGCAAGGTCGACTTCAAGAATTGTGTGATCATCATGACCTCTAATATTGGAACCAAGATGATCCAGAAGGGAGTGTCGCTCGGCTTCCAGAGCACGGAAGGGGATCAAGAGCGCCATAAAAAAGAAGAGGTGTTGGGAGAATTGCGCCGCTCCTTCAGCCCGGAGTTCTTGAACCGGATCGATGAGATTGTGGTCTTCCATCAATTGGACAAGACACATCTTTACAATATCCTTGAGATCCTCCTGGGTGAGCTCAACATTCGCCTCCTCGAAAAGGGTGTAGAACTCGAAGTCGAGGACGATGTGAAGCAGTGGTTGATTAAAGAGGGCTACGAACCGCTATACGGAGCGAGACCAATGCGCCGGACTATCCAGCGCGCAATCGGCGATCCACTCTCAGAAGAAATGATCAGAGGACGATTCAAGGAGTCCCGGAAGATCCGCGTGGTGCTGCGGGACGGCGCCCCGGCATTTATCGAGCAGGAGGCAATGGCTGGCGTGTAATGTCCTAACCTGTACTTGCCCGACGCCATCGCATAGAGTACGACATGGCCCTTGTGGCGCCAGCGGCCACAAGGGCTGTGTTATTTTCTCCCTCAACCATGAAAGGCCTAGGTGATCTACCCAGTCAGAGTGTTCGGCAGAGATTACAACAATGACAACTATTGAGCGATTTCCCTCCGTATGGGTACCAGGCCCTATCATTGGCATCGAAACGTCCTGTGATGAAACAGCAGCATCGGTCCTCGCCGCAGACGGTACCGTTCTGTCAAATATCATTACGTCACAGCATGGGATTCATCAGCGTTTCGGCGGCGTCGTCCCTGAACTGGCCTCCCGTGCACACATTGAATCGATTGAAGGTGTTTCTGCTGAGGCGCTCAAACAGGCTCATCTCTCATGGACGGACCTCACAGGGATCGCTGTCACCCAAGGACCCGGCCTGACTGGCTCGCTACTTGTCGGGGTCAACTATGCAAAAGCACTTGCCTATGCGCTGAATATCCCGGTTGTCGGGATCAGCCACCTTGAAGGCCACATTGCCTCCGGCTGGTTGCAAGATCCAGAGTTTCCATTACCCTGTGTAGTCCTGGTTGTCTCGGGTGGGCATACCCATCTTTACCATAGGGATTCTAGTGGTCAGTGCAAGCTCCTTGGTTGTACCAGGGATGATGCCGCAGGAGAGGCCTTTGACAAGGGCGCTCAATTGCTTGGATTGGATTATCCTGGTGGGCCAGCTATCGATCGTTTGGCTAAAGAGGGAAGTCCAAACGCCATTGCTTTTCCCCGTTCCTATCTCAGCAGAGGGAGTCTTGATTTTAGTTTTAGTGGTTTAAAAACAGCTTTGCTTTATAAACTTCAAGCAATGGATGAGAAGTCTCGCATGGCGCGAGCGGCTGACCTCGCAGCCGGGTATCAAGAAGCCATCGTAGCTGTCCTGGTTGAGAAGTCGTTTGTGGCAGTGCGGTTGTCCGGAGTCCATGCATTGGCCGTCGTCGGAGGGGTGTCCGCCAATTCACGGTTCCGCGCGTTGCTCCAGCACCGAGCCACATCCGAAGACCTGCGCCTCAGCCTTCCCCCACTGGCCTACTGTACAGATAACGCCGCGATGATCGCGGCAGCGGGGAGGCATGCGCTGCGCGCGGGGCTTCGTGCATCATTAGACCTCGATGCCCAAGCCTCGCTCATTTGATCGTTCGCATAGACGGGTAAGCCAAAGACGATAAGGAAACGACGCCCATTTCAGAAATTTACGGACAGGTCCTGGGCCTCCGAGCCGGCCAACTCGCAATGCTTGAGCGCCTCTATCGTAGGCGTATGCCGGTTGATGAAGTCCTCTCATCCGAAGCGGCAAAAACCCTTGCGCAGTTTACTCACGAAATTCGGCGTCCCATCGGCCTCGTCATTACGAGACGAGGATCCGTGCAAGAGGTCCTGGTAGGCGCCGGTGTGGAGCCTTCCCCAACTACTCTGGCCGCATATCGTGCGAGTCCACGCTCTCTACGGGGCCTTCGGCTCATCTACTCGCATCTGAAGGAACAACCGCTGAGTCAAGCGGACCTCACGATGCTTAGCCTGCTCAGACTTGACATGATTGGAACTTTGGCCGTCACCCCTAAGGGTGAACCGGGATTGCTCTCCCTAGCCCATCTGAATCCGCCCAATCCACAAGGCCAGCTCTATACACTGCTAAAACCCACACCGGTATATCAGTGTCCAGTGAGTTTCGAAACGTTCATTCGCGAATTGGAGTCAGACCTTCAACGTCAAAGTGGATCGCACAAGACGGCCCAGGGTCAGACCGCCATCCTCGTGAGCGCATCGCCCAAGAGCAAGCCTGAGCAAGAAGAACATCTCGCTGAGTTGGCAGAACTGGCCTCCTCCGCAGATCTCACGGTGATCGACCGTATAGTGCAACGCACACAGAGCGGGCGCCATCGGTTTCAATTGGGAAGCGGTAAACTAAAAGACATACTGACGCAAGCCATGCAAAAGGGCACGGACCTCCTCATTTTCGATCAAGATTTGGCTCCGGCCCAGGTCCGTGCAATTGCGGAGATTACTGACTTGACGGTCATCGATCGAACACAGCTCATTCTCGATATCTTTGCACAGCGGGCACATAGCCGGGAAGGCAAGGTGCAAGTCGAGTTGGCGCAACTTCGTTATCTGCTCCCCCGTCTCTCCGGTCAGGGCACGAGCCTCTCGCGCTTGGGTGGCGGCATTGGCAGTCGGGGCCCCGGTGAGACGAAACTCGAAACGGATCGACGCCGCATCAGAGATCGAATCGATCATTTGGAGCGCGAGATCGAAGGCTTTGCCCGCCATCAGAATCAACGGCGATCACACCGCATCCGACAGCAATTCCCAGTTCTGTCGATCGTGGGCTACACCAACGCCGGCAAGTCGACGTTGCTGAATGCCTTAACGAACAGTCAGGTAAGCACGGCACCGCGCGTTTTTGAAACGCTTGATACGACGAGCCGCAGACTGCATTTGCCGCATGGACGTGAAGTGATCATTACCGATACAGTGGGGTTTATTCGTGACCTGCCTAAAGATCTCCTCGCAGCCTTCAGAACGACATTAGACGAACTGCGCGATGCCGACATCATCCTACATGTTGTTGATGCAGGGGCGAAAGATCTGGATTCCCATATTGCTGCGGTCGAGACAGTACTTAAAAGTCTCACCCTCGACCAGCTTCCACGAGTTCTGGTATTCAACAAATGCGATCAGCTCTCGGCCGGAGAAGCGGAGGCCCTCTGTCGGCGTTACGGCGCGATTGGAATTTCATCTCTCCATCAGGAGACCTTGTCCCCCCTGATCCAGCACCTCGAGGAACGGTTGACCGCGCTTGTCCCAGGGAACAGTTCTTCCCAAAAATCGGACACCCCGACATTCACACTTGCATCTCGGCCTTAACCCGCTGCACAATTGGCCCCCTTTGGGACCAGACATCATGACGACAACCCGACCTTCATCGGATCATCGTAAGCGTTTTCGAGAGATCGCCAAGACACTCCAACGCACGATGCAACACCCGAAGGTGGAACTCGACCATCGTTCTCCATGGGAATTGCTCGTGGCCACGATCCTCTCCGCACAATGCACCGACCAGCGAGTCAACCTGGTCACGCCATCGCTTTTTCAACGGTATCGAACACCGCCAGAAATGGCTGCAGCCAATCTCTCCGAACTCGAGCAACTCATTCGCTCCACCGGTTTCTTTAAGAATAAAGCAAAAAATCTCGTCGCCTGCGGCAAAGCCGTGACCGAGCGCTTCGGCGGACAAGTCCCACGAACAATGGAGGAGTTGACTGCCTTGCCGGGTGTCGGCAGAAAAACGGCAAATGTGATATTGGGTAACGCCTTTGGCCAGCCTAGCGTCATCGTCGATACCCACGTGAAACGTGTGGCCAAGCGGCTCTGCCTGACTCGATCCGACAATCCGGACCTGGTCGAACAAGACCTGCAGCAGATCATACCAAAATCCGAATGGACAGCCTTCTCACAGCGCTTATTGCTACATGGCCGCTATGTCTGTCTGGCTAGAAGACCCCACTGTCATACCTGTCAGATCTACGGGCAATGCCCATGGAAAGAGAAAGGCCCACGATGATTCGCAGCATGACCGGTTTCGGTCGACGACAGGCCCCCTGGCAGGATGGATCCGTGGCGGTGGAAATGCGATCCGTCAACCATCGCTTTCTCGAAATCTCCTGCCGCATTCCCCGGCCATTGAACCATCTGGAAGACTCTTTCAAAAAAGCCATCCAGCAACACTGCGCCAGGGGACGCATCGACGTCACGGTGACCGTCCAAGGTGGGAAAGGCCGCACCGGAGGCGTCAATCTTGACCAACCGCTGGCGAAGCAGTACTATCAGGCCCTCCGCACCCTCAAGAAATCTTTGAAGTTGAGCGGCTCCATCGATCTGGCGCTCATGGCCGGGCTTCGGGACATAGTGTCCATATCGGATCAACCGACGGAAGATCCGAAACTGGCGAAGACCGTTCAACAACTGATGACGAAGACCCTCATAGACCTTGAGGACATGCGAACGCGGGAAGGAAAAGCCCTGGCCGAGGATTTGCGCGTCAGAATTCAGACTATTCGAGGGCACCAAACCCTGATTGCCGGACGGAGCCCTCTGCTCGCCCAGGAGGCTTTTAACCGGATGAAGGTTCGTGTGGAAAAACTGCTGGGATCGGAAATCCCCGACCCTCCACGGCTCTTTCAGGAATTAGCCGTGTACGCAGATCGTGGCGACATTACAGAAGAAATGGTCAGATTGGACTCGCATATGATACAGTTTGAACAGACACTCAACCGCACAGAGTCGGTAGGCAAGACACTCGATTTTCTGCTCCAGGAAATCGGGCGGGAAGTCAACACCATTGGCTCAAAAGCCAATGATGCGGAAATTGCGGGTCACGTGGTTCAGATGAAAGCTGAGCTGGAACGGATTCGCGAACAGGTCCAAAACGTAGAATGAACTCAATCACTGCGACAAGCTCCGCGGTACCGGCTTCAGGCCCGCCCCGATCCTCGACGGATCGACGAGGCATCCTGTTCATTATCTCCGCTCCCTCGGGAACCGGTAAAACGACGCTCTGCAAGCAACTCACGGCGAATCTTCCCGGACTATGGCATTCAATTTCCTATACCACGCGGAAGCCGCGTCCAGGTGAAGAGCATGGCCGCGACTATTACTTCATCGAAGAGCCGGCATTCCAAGAGATGGTCGCGCGAAATGAATTCATTGAGTGGGCTCATGTGTACGGAAATCTCTACGGGACGCCACGGAAATCGCTCGCCGAACGAATCGATCAGGGGATTGATGTCTTACTCGAAATCGATGTGCAAGGAGCGATGCAGGTTAGGAAACGGTTCGAAGATGCCGTATCGATCTTTATCCTTCCCCCATCGATGACCGTGCTCAAGTCCCGACTGCAAACCAGAGCCTCCGATACACCGGAAGAAATTCAACGGCGACTCCATAAAGTGAAGGAAGAGGTCTGGAGCTATAGGGAATACGCCTATATCGTTCAAAACGAAGACATCGGCAAATCGCTTCGCGATCTTGAAAGCATCTTCTGGTCGGAACGCCTGAAGACGAAGCGATTGAACATGGCCTGGCTCGAGAATAATTTCATTCTTGAGGATGAGCAGAAAACAGGAGATCGCAAAGATCTTCCTTAACGTAAAGGAGCACGGCATCCATGATCGACATGTTGAAACTTTTGCCACAATACTCGCCGGAGGAGTTTGACTCACGCCACCGGCTGACAATCGTCGCAGCCCAACGGGCGAAGCACATCCTGCAAGGATCACGTCATGCCCCTTCACGCTTCAACAAAGAAACGACTATCGCCCTCGATGAAGTCCTCCGCGGGCAAATCAAGTATCTCGTCGGGCAAGAAGCGCGGGATGCCACGAAGGAAGCGAAGCGCGGTAAGGAAGGTGAAATGGAGCGTATTGCCGTGATGACCGGGGACGATGCAAAAGAGATCAAGAAAGAGCTGAGTGTCTATGTCGACGATTCCCCCGCACCGGCAGCACCTGAGAGCGAGGAGTGACTTGGTGGACATCACCGGTTCCATAGGGCCGACGTTGGTCGGGAAACAGATCGTGCTGGGCGTCACCGGCAGCATTGCGGCGTACAAGGCCGTTGCATTGCTCCGATCCCTGCTCCGTGAGGGAGCGACCGTTCATGTGGTGATGACACATTCGGCCATGAAGTTCGTCACTCCGCTGACGTTCGAAGTGCTCTCAGGCCATCCCGTCTCGACAGATGTATTCGAAGCGCATCAGGAGATGAAACACCTGTCATGGCCCGAACAAGCAGATGCCATCGTGATTGCACCGGCCACGGCTAATTGTCTTGCAAAGTCAGCACTGGGTTTGGGCGACGATTTGCTCTCGACCATGCTCCTCACCGCACAATGTCCGCTGATTATGGCGCCTGCCATGGACGGAGGGATGTGGACCCATCCGTCTGTGAGAGGGCATGTCGAGACCTTACGCGCGAGAGGGACCATCGTGGTGGATCCAGAGGAAGGCCCTCTCGCTTCTGGACGGATCGGTCAAGGCCGCTTGGCAGAGGAAGGCACAATCCTCCAGGCGATTCAGAAGGCTCTGGCTCCGCGACGCGATTGGGAAGGGCACCGTCTGTTGGTTTCCGCCGGTCCGACCCAAGAGCCCATCGATCCGGTGCGCTTCATTTCAAACCGCTCATCCGGCAAGATGGGCTATGCCATCGCCGAAGCTGCCCAGGCGAGGGGAGCCCAGGTGGTCCTCGTCACAGGTCCTACGGGTATTCCAACTCCGAAAGGTGTCGAAGTCCTGCCAGTCACCACGGCTGAAGAAATGATGAAGGCCCTGTCCACACGTCTCGCATGGTCCACCGCGGTGATCATGGCTGCTGCCGTGGCTGATTTTCGTCCCAAACACTCCGTCTCGAAAAAAATATCCAAGCAGGGTCAAACCGAACAGACCCTCAATCTCGAACGAACCACCGATATCCTGGCCTCCCTCTCAGCTCAACGGACCACACAACTTATAGTTGGCTTCGCCGCCGAGACTCACAATCTGATCGCCCATGCGAAAGACAAGCTAACGGCAAAAGGGCTCGACCTTATTGTCGCCAATGATGTCACCACAGAAGGAGCAGGATTCGGCAGTGATCAGAACGCCGCCACGTTGATCGACCGACTGGGGGGAATAATAGAACTGCCGCTGATGCCAAAACGCGCACTCGCCGACGCGATTCTCAATCAAGCACAAGTGTTGTTGCGGGCCAGACATCCAATCACGTCCCCAAGCCCGTTGTGAGAGGACACTAGCAGCCCATGGCTCAGAATCAAATAGGTACCGAGAATGCCATGGAAATCGACCGACTGGCTACTCAGTTGGCCAAAGATCCACATTCCAAGGTGTTCATGCCCTTAGCCGAAGAATATGGAAAAGTTGGCATGTGGAAGGAAGCCGCAACCGTTCTCGAAGACGGGCTGAAATTATACCCCGGCTTCATTACTGCCATGGTGGCACTTGGACGAGCATACGACCACCTGGGTCAAGTTAAGCAGGCTAAGGCGATTCTCGAAGAATCCGTCAAGTTGAGCCCTGAAAATCTGCGCGCGCACCGGACCTTAATCAAGATCTATACGAGCCAGGGACTGAATGAATCGGCGCTGCAATCCTGTGCTGTCATCCTGGCGGTCAACCCGCGTGATAAAGAAACACTTTCCATTCGAGCTGCCTTAGGCGGAACGTTAATCCAACCGCTGCCCCCTCAACAGGCAAAGTCGGCGCCGTCCGCTACGACTCATGCTTCCACCCCGACGGCCACTTCACCGCCTGCTCCTGCCGAACTCGCGGTCTCTGTCCCGGAGATGAGTGCTGCGTCGCACCCGCCGGTCTTAACGACGGCAGAACCGGAATCTTTTGCGACAGATACGTGTGTGACAGCAACGGAACTGCTGGTGTCGGCCCTCCGCTCCCGCGATCAGACAAAGGAGTCACTCGCGGAGCCGGAGATGGATCTCCCTGCGCCGGACACGGTCGGCATTCCGCCTCCATCGCCCCATGCGGATGTCGTTGCCCAGTTGGAAAGCTGGCTTCGAACCATCGAATCGCGCCGTCATGATTGTGACACCCCGGACGACGAGTCGAACCCCAAACCTTCCTAACAGATTTCATACGTTTGACCGGTCTGAGGCGGGCTGGTACAATGCCGCCCGCTGGACTCCGTTCCGTTGAATCGTCCACGCCCATCTAGCCTGTGAATGCAAAGACATGCTACGAATACAAGTCTTACACGGTCCCAATCTCAATCTCCTCGGGACCAGGGAACAGTCGATCTACGGCACCCAAACCCTCGACGCCCTGGACTCAGCCATTACGAAGCTGGCGAAGGAGTTAGCGGTGAAAGTGGACCTGCACCAGTCAAATAGCGAGGGTGAGCTGGTGAACTGGATCCAAGAGGCCCGTTCAAAATACGACGGGATTATCATTAACCCGGCCGCCTATACCCATACCAGCATTGCCATCCGGGACGCTATTGCGGCGGTTGGCCTGCCGACAGTTGAGGTGCATCTGTCCAATATCCATCAGCGGGAAGAGTTTCGCCATCGTTCCCACATCGCAGGAGTCGCCATCGGACAAATTTGCGGCTTGGGTCCGACCGGCTATCTCCTCGCGCTCCGTGGACTGCACGACCATCTGACCGCATCTCGACTACGGAAAAAGACGCCTGCGCAGGCGGTATCGCGGCGGACGGCAAGAGGAACAAGAACAGTGCGGAGGCGGTCGAGTGACCGCGTATAGTCTGAAGGGAGTATCGAGTGATTTCCACAACCGATTTTAGGGGTGGCGTGCGGCTCATGGTCGATAACCAGCCGTTTTATATCGTCGAGTTTCAACATGTGAAACCGGGCAAGGGCGGAGCCTTCGTGCGTACCAAGCTCAAAAGTTATCTGTCAGGCAATGTTCTGGATCGTACCTTCCGATCCGGGGAGCGGTTCGAAGAACCGAACCTCGATGAGCGGACGATGCAATTCCTCTATGCCACCGATGACGCGTATACCTTCATGGACACAGAGACCTTCGAACAACTGACCTTCGAGAAGAGCAAGCTTGGCGAGAACGCGGACCTTTTGAAAGAAGACATGACGGTGAAAATCTTGGTCTATGAACATCGCCCCATCGGCGTCGAATTGCCCAATTTTATCGAACTCAAAGTCAGCGACACAGAACCGGGCTTCCGCGGCGACACAGCCACCGGTGGCACCAAGCTCGCGACCCTAGAAACCGGCGCCACGATCAAAGTCCCGCTCTATCTGGAAACCGGAACCGTAATTAAAATCGACACCCGTACCCGAGAGTATGTGGAGCGCGTTCGATGACAAGGCGGAAGCCGCCTAAATCGAAGAAGGGTGGAACACCGATCATCCTTCCTCAGGCCTTTGCCGCAACCCAGCGTGGGCAGAGCGCAGGCTCACTATCAGGACAACAGACCAGACATATCCAAGAACTGATCGATCTCCTCAAAAAAAATAACCTCACCGAACTGGAACTTGAGCGCGACGGCATCAGGGTCCGCGTGCGGAACGAAATCGACGTGAAGACGGTCACGACCACTGCCGCCGACCGGATGACATCCAGTTCGACTGCGGTCACTCCTGCTCCCACTGCCGAAGGCACCAAAAGAGAAGATACGACAGGCATGATCACCATCGTGTCCCCAATCGTTGGAACCTTCTATCGGTCCCCTTCTCCCGATGCCGACCCCTATGTTGAGGAAGGCGATTATCTGAAAAAGGGACAGGTCCTGTGCATTGTTGAAGCGATGAAGTTAATGAACGAAATCGAGTCGGAGGTCAATGGGCGGGTCATCAAAATTCTGGCCGAAAGCACCAAGCCCGTGGAGTATGGCCAGGCGCTCTTCCTTGTCGATACGACAGCCACGCCCTAGCTTGTGCTCTCAGCCCCCATCGGAGTACCTGCGTGTTCAAGAAAGTACTGATAGCCAATCGCGGTGAGATCGCACTACGGGTCATTCAAGCCTGTAAGGAACTTGGCGTGAAAACCGTCGCGATCTTTTCCGAGGCCGATGCAGCAAGTCGCCATGTCCGCGCCGCCGACGAAAAAGTCTGCGTCGGGCCTCCCGATGCCGCCCTGAGCTATCGAAATATTCCCAACGTCCTGAGCGCAGCCGAGATTACCGGGGCGGACGCCATCCATCCCGGCTATGGGTTCCTCTCCGAAAACGCGCACTTTGCCGAGGTCTGCGAATCCATCGGCGTCAAATTCATCGGCCCGACGTCCGAACACATCGCCCTTCTAGGCGACAAAGCCAAAGCACGGGAGATCGTCGCCCATCGGGGCTTACCTGTCACGCCGGGCAGTCCCGGTGAGCTGAAGAGCGAACAGGGAGCGCTCGAAGCCGCGG
>DATDFW010000193.1:0-2775 GCA_036522375.1 Nitrospiraceae bacterium | reverse complement strand
TGAGACAGCGGTGATGGCCAGGGCATGTTCACCGAGTTGTTCATGGGCAATTTTCAGGACGATGGTGCTGTCGATCCCGCCGGAGAAGGCAACCAGGACGGACTCCATGTCCGAGATCACTTGACGGAGTGTAATGAGTTTGCCGTTGAGGGATTCGGTTGTCATGAATTCTAATTCCTTAACATTGCGACACGCTCGCCTAGTGCTTGACCTTCGCTTTGGCGAGGTTTCCCACCACCACTAAAGCATATCGCTTGGGGTCCAGATATTGTTTAGCCACTCGCTGCACATCTTCCTTTGTGACCCGGTCTATCCATTTTTGGTATTCCGTAAAATATTCGAATCCCAGGCCATAGAATTCCACTTGTGCAAGCACTTTCGCAAGTTTCGCGGTGGAATCAAATCGTAGCGGGAAGCTGCCGATCAAGTATGATTTGGCCTCAGCTAACTCCTGGTCGGAAACAGGTGTATCACGAAGGGATTTGATTTCTGACAGAACGCCAGTGATGGCCTGATTCGTCGTTTCCGTCTTGGTTTGGAGGTTGACCCAGAATGAACCGGGCATCAGCCGGGCATCGAAGTGACTCATGATGCCATAGGCCAAGCCTTGCTTGTCGCGAATCGAATCCATTAAGCGGGACGAAAATCCACCAGCTCCCAGGATGTAGTTCATCACCGTGACTGAATAGAAATCCGGATGAGTGCGCGGAATGCCCACATGACCAAGAACAATGGTGGATTGAGTGAGATCTTTCTCGATGAGTTGAACGGTCCTCCGTTCGACCGGTGAGGGAGGTTTCGTGTTCCGTGTTGTTGCGGCACCTTTTTTCCAGGCTCCAAAATGGGCTTGTGTCAGCGCAGTGGCTTGCTCGAGCGTGATATCGCCGACAATGGTCAGTATGACCTGGGAAGGGGAGTATTCCCGTCCATAGAAGGACTGCACGTCCGCCAGAGTGATCTTGTGGAGCGTCTCCTCTGTTCCATTGACAGGCCACCGGTAGGGGTGTCCGTGGAAAATGAGCTGATTGAATGCCTTCATAGCGATATGGCCAGGGTCGTCATTGTCACTTGCCATTTCTCCTAGCAGTTGGGTGCGAATTCGTTCGAATTCCTGTTTATAAAACGCGGGGTGTTGCAGCATGTCAGCGAGCAAGGTAAAGCCGAGGTCAATGTCCTTCTTGAGTACGCGGGCGGAGGCGGTCGTAAAGTCCTCTGAGGCGTGGGCTTCTAGAGCCCCCCCGACGAAATCGATTTGCTCCGCCAGCTGTTTTGAGGTGCGCGTAGTCGTTCCTTCGTCCAGAAGACTGGCCACGAGGTTTGCGAGTCCTGCTTTGTCGGGAGGATCTTGGGCAGAGCCAGTCTTGATCAGGGCGTGGATCTCAACGATGGGGAGGAAATGTTGCTCAAGAACGAGTACCGTGATGCCGTTTGCGGTCGCAAACTTCGTTGGTGTGATGTCCGCTGCAACAGTGGGACCGCTTCCTAAAAGGAATGCACAGCATCCCATCACAAGGATCAGGATCACCCGTCGTTGAAGCGTAATAGGCAGTGGGCTCTTCGTAGACATGATCAAGGTCCTAGCTGTTGCGCGGCAGCGGAAGGCGCCTCTGGTTGCTTGGGAGGTATGGGAATCAATGTTCCGACGGTCCGATTGTCTTCTGTCAAGTATTGGCGAGCGACACGCTGAATGTCTTTAGTCGTCACCGCACGGATCCGTTCGACAAACTGATCGATCTTTCGCCAGCCGGCACCGACGGATTCAGCCTGTCCTAGTAACATCGCACGCCGGAAGTTGGAATCCTGTTCGAAGACATGAGTGGCTTCGACCTGGTTCTTTGCCCGTTGGAGTTCTTGGTCTGTCGGTGCATCGGTCTGGAGACGTTTGATCTCTCGATGAAGGGCCTCTTCGACCATCTCTGGTTTCTGGCCGGGACTCACGAGGGCGTAGAAGTAGAAAAGGCCTGGGTCAGTCTGCAGTAAGCTATATTCTGCTCCGACAGCCAGCGACGCCTTTTGCTCATATACAAGGCTCTGATACAGGCGCGAGCTCTTCCCATGTGACAGAATCGAATCCAAAATATCGAGCGCGTACGAGTCTTCGCTTGTAAAATTCGGGACACGATAGCCCATCATGACGAAAGGGACTTGCGCATCTCGCTTAAGGAGGAAGCGTCGTTCACCTTTTTGTTCCGATTCCGTGGTGGCGATCGGCTTGGGTTCGGGCCCTCGTGGAATCGGCTCGAACAGATATTTAATCCTGGTGAGCAGGCTATCGGTTTTGATGTCGCCCACCACGATGAGAGTTGCATTGTTGGGTGAGTAATAGGTGTCGTAATGTCGTTGCAGGTCATCCAGGGTCATCGCATCCAGATCGCTGAACCAGCCAATCACTGGCCAATGGTATGGATGGCTGAGATAGGCTTGGGCGAAGAGCGCCTCGACGAGCGCCCCTTGTGGGTCGTCTTCCGTCCGAAGACGTCGTTCTTCCTTTACCACTTCCCGCTCCATCGTCAGCTCACTCATGTCGAGTATGAGCCCCTGCATACGATCGGCCTCGAGTTCCAAGGCCAGTTCGACACGGTCGGCTGCGAGATTTTCGAAGTAGGCGGTAAAGTCCTGGCTCGTGAAGGCGTTATCCGTTCCGCCATTCTTGCGAATGAGGCGTGAAAATGTCCCTTTGGGATATTTCGCGGTGCCTTTGAACATCATATGTTCAAGCATGTGGGATAAGCCCGCACGGCCCATGACTTCGTTGCGTGAGCCGACTTTGTACCA
>DATDFW010000192.1:0-4651 GCA_036522375.1 Nitrospiraceae bacterium | reverse complement strand
CCCAGCGCGGCCACGATACGCCAATGCCAGGGCGACCACGGCAAACGATCGAGGCGTTGAGGAATGTTGGTATGGACCATAAATACTACGAATCGTCGGCATAACGAAACGGATGAGCGGAGCAAAAAGGCATGGCGCAGCTCTCATCTTACATGGAGCATCCATGAGTGGCGAGGACCGTGTTTGTGGAATGTAGAGATTGCCTAAATACTGTTGGCGAGGTTGAGCAAGTCCTGGTCCATTGAGATGGTAATGTGTTCCAACATGAAAATGTACGAAAGATCAAAGTGATAGGGTAGTTGAATAGACGAGGAAGGAAGCCTCCGTCAATACTGCTTGGCAAGACATTGTGTCCTGGAAATGCAAGGGCACATAATTACATCATTTTGATATATTGCAGGAATGTTCCTAAGAAATACATTTTCCTCGACAGACCAACTTGTCTCCATGCCGGATTCAAGAACGTAAAACTCTTAGGTCCATAGGTCCACTCATCCAGTGCAAATGTATCTTCCATCGGTACGCATTAGGGATCTGTTGCCAGTGGTATTTTCAGCGAGTCTGCGATAAGGAGACTTGTAAAGGATGACACCTCATACACACTGATGCTCATCATTCCTTCTCTCTTTCGCGTTGACTCTTCCCTCTGATCCCTGTAAGCTGAAAAATAACGTCTTGAGCCACGCTGACTGTCTCATCTCTCGCACAGCACTCCCTCCCACGTCCCCGTGCGTTTGATTCTTCGGTCTTCGCCGCTTCTACGCCGGAGTGCCCTCAGTGGCCGCAGTTTATGGGGCCCACGACCGCTGTCTCTGACGAGCGCCGTCGTGGTGGGCATGACCTGTTAGTCCACCATGTCATAAAGGAGTGTCAGATGAATCAAGAGCAATTCAAAGCATTTTGGACCCAACTAAAGGCTCCGCTCAAAGCGAAATGGGAGAAGATCACGGATGCGGATCTTTTGGAGATTGAGGGAAACCTGGTCACGTTCACGGCGGTGCTGGCGAAACGCTATGGTACAACCCAGAATGCCGAGGTCAACACCTGGGCCAACCGACGTTACTCCCATTGGTCAGGGCACTATACGAGTGCGTACGCCGACCCGGTGAAGGTATCCTGACAAATCGAGCAGACTGACTGCATGGGGAAGAGGGTGACTGAGACTCAACTCCGTTCATGAAGTGAGTGGCATGAGAGAATCCTGACGCAGGGAATGAAAGGATGGCCTATGAAAAAGATTGTGATTAATAAGAGCTACGGCCAGTTTTGCGTGAGTCACCAGGCATTTCTACGATTGCGTGAGCTGGGCCAGCAGGACGCACTTAAGGAAACGGACCTTGGTACCTATTGGCCAGAGGCTGCGACGCCCAGAGAACCGAGCCTCAATCAGTGTGGAAAGCTGATCCCGCGGGACGACATGAAGCTTGCCCAAGTTGTCGAGGAGCTAGGTGGGGCTGCCAATGGCCATAGTGCAGAGTTGCGTGTGGTCACGATTCCGGACGATGTCCGGTGGGAAATTAGCGCTGTGGGTGGGGTAGAGCACGTCAGCGAAGTTCACCGAACCTGGGCATAACAGTCTGAGTCCCAGCGTCCACTTGATGGTACGTCTATTGAACCGTCAAGCGGAAGAACTGACGGGCTGTTCTGGTTCGTCTTGCTTAGTGAGTTGGGTTGGGTCGAAAAAAACCACACGAACCTGCTAACCAGAGCGACAAACTCGTCTACAAAGAACCGTTCCTCAGGCCCTCTTTAACAGGGGCCCCTGCATGGTGTCCTGTGCTCCGTCCAACAGGAACTTGGCCCGTCCAAACGCGTTGGTTCTCGCTTCCCATTCGGTCTTATAGACAATAGATGAATCCTGGTCTGACCGGCCACCGTCAAGATAGTTGAACCCGGGGATCGAAAACCTACACAACCATTTACCAGTCTTGGTCTGACTGGTGACCAAGATCACTTTCTGGCCTTTGGTGTAGCAGGTTTCTGTCATGCTTGCCTTTGACTCAATCAGGATAATGAAAAGCGGCTAAGTCGTTTTGACGAACCGATCCGGTCCTAGCACACTGTGGAGTGATTGTGTGACTGCGCGGCGATAAGGTGCCTTCTGTCGCAGCATGATGACGAGTTCTTCATCGTCGACCAGAATCGATAAGTCGCTTTCAGTGACGAGCTGTCGATCCGGTGCCCCGATATTCATGCGATATTGCGTCTTTCCGTCGGGGTTCCGATTGGGCCCGCTGACAATTTCGGTGAGCCCGTCGATGAATCCGATATGTCCTTCATGCCGGTGCTTCACTTTTGTGCCATCAGGAATGCGTACCCAGGCAGTGTTTGTTCGTGGAGGCACAGGTTTTCCGCTATTCATGGTTATGGTCTCTCCCTGTAATCCGATATGGAGTTAAGAATCATGGTCGGCTGCGGAGTTGTGTCTCCCTGCCAAGTATTGAATCGAGGACGATATGAGTCGACACGTCGACGACTGGAACGATCCCGCAGGGCTTTCGTCTGCGCGGTAGGAGATGAAACAGATAGGATCCTGTTCATGGCTCTACTACCCGTTACTTTACCACACATGGGTCTGCGATAGCGAATAATGCCCCGAATTCGCCGGGCAGTCAGGCCCTTGCCCGTAGACTTGGAACGTGTTAATTGCAAGCCGCATGTTTTGTTCATTCCTGTTCGTATGTGGTCTGTTTGGTTTCTCTGGCTCGATGAACGAAATAAGGTGGTAGATCGGAAGAAATCTAAAAGACCGAAAGGACTAGTTTTGGGTTGCACTTCATCCGAGTTCCCGTGCTCTCTCCATATGAACTTGGGTGATTTCCATTCGGGAAAAGCGTATTCTTCGTGGATACGTTTACGCTACAGAAGACACAACCGGAGGCATGTGGAGCATCACACAACAAGACAAGTCATGAAGATCCGTGCAACCACAGCCGGTATGCTGTGTTTCGTTGCCCTCACCACTGGCGCCTGCGTCATGTCGAGCACCTACAACGAAGCCGTTGCCGATCTCGACGCGACCAAGGCCGAAGTCGACAGCACAAGAACCCAATCAAAGGTGCTCACTGAACAAGTCAACGAGCTTCTCCAACTCAAGGTCGAACTCGCAAGGCAGAAGGAAGAGATCTCATTGACACTCCAGCAAGCCAAGCAATCGATGCAAGCTGAACATGCTGCTTCACAAACCCGGCTGAACAGACTCACCCAGACAATCGGTCAGCTGAGCGATCAACAGAGGAGGTTGCTATACGCGCTTCAACGTGCGAACGATGAGCAGCCGGCGTTGCAATCAATGGTGGAGGAATATAAATCCAAATTAGGTGCTGCAGAGGGGTCCAGAGCGCAACTTTCTCCTACGCCGATCTCGCCGGCCAATGGACAGGCTGAGACAGCCATTGCCCCACCATCTCAAGTCGCAGTGCAAACGGCCCCCAATCCGATAGTCACGGCACCAGCAAATCCAGTAAACCCGAAGCCGCAACCAGCGAACAAGCCGACGACTGAACCAGTCGAAGATGATTGGCTGACCATGCTCAAGGGATGGATCCTCGCCTTCTGGCAATCGATCTTTTCATAACCGATAATATTCATGAACACATCTGCTGCGATTGCCAATACGTTGGTACACAAATATTCGGCTGCCGGTCTCGCGCCCCCGTTTCTTATCCTATTCCATGGGGAAGGGATGGATGGGGGCGGTGAACCATCATGAGCAATACGGGTTAACAGGACGATGGAAGCAACTGCGAACAGCGATCAGCTGATTGATGTGGTGTATTTGGTTGGGCTCGTGTGTCTGGTCTCTTTGGCTATTGTGGTGCTACGAATTGTGTGGATTGCCTGGTTCAAGAAACAAGAAAAACGAGACCGACCAGCGAGACAAGACTAACCTATCTAGTTCTTCGTTGCGTGCACTGATGTTTCAGGCGGGGGGAAAGAGTGGGGCCACGGTTCGCGAATTTTTTCTTAACAGGCTAGGCTGATCGATCCCACGTGCGCCTGTACATCAAGCATATTCCGGGTCATGCATATTCGCGAGCAAGAGGAGGGCCAAATGGCTGCCCTTCTCAACTTACAGTTGCTGAATCGCGGAGAGCAACCATTTCCCATTCTGGTACCGCATGAATGTCCACACTTCACCTGCCTCGGTTGGCGTCTCTTCGCTGCCCTCGACGAGATAGCCCGGTTCTCCTCGTTGTTTCGTCAAGGATACGGTATAGTCGCGGGCACTCCAGTGAAGTTTAACCGTGGCGTAGCGGACCGCACCTTCTGTCCAGGATTCAAGAACCTCTGCACGGATGAGCACCACATCTTCGATATGATTGGCGATGTCCAAGCTGGTCTGCTCCGCCAACGCGGTACCGAAATACCCGAGCATTTCCGGTGTGACGAACCGCCGCAATCCGGTCAGATCTTGTTTGCTCCAGGCTGTTTGAATATCGGTTAGCAATTGCTGAAAGGCCGCCTTGTCGGTCGAGGTGACCTCTGGGTCAATGTCAACCGTCGTCGTTGTGGACAAGGTTGAGACGGAAGGCTCTGTCGGAAGACTGCTGCTGAATGTGCCGTTCCTGGTCATCCCGGAAAAATCAGGAGTGGGCGATCGTCGGACTCTCATAAAATAATAGAACGCCCCGGCTCCCAAGAGCATGAG
>DATDFW010000191.1:0-4309 GCA_036522375.1 Nitrospiraceae bacterium | reverse complement strand
GACAATGCCTGAAGTGTATAACTGGCAACTGGGGCGGAAAATGCTGTATCCCTATGAGGAGCGGCACCCGAAGTGGCAGTTTGCCTTTGTGTTCAATATCAATCGGTGTTTGGCGTGCCAGACCTGTTCGATGGCGGATAAGTCGACCTGGCTCTTCTCCAAAGGGCAGGAGTACATGTGGTGGAACAATGTGGAGACCAAGCCGTACGGCGGGTATCCCCAGTTCTATGATGTGAAGATTACGCAGCTCATTGAGCAGGTGAACCCGGGCGGCCAGGTGTGGAACGTGCGGGTGGGCCGCAAACACCATGCGCCCTATGGGGTGTTTGAAGGGATGACCATTTTCGACGCGGGAGCCAAGGTGGGCCAAGCGGCGATCGGCTATATTCCGACGGACCAGGAGTGGCGGTTCGTGAACATCTATGAGGATACGGCGACGTCGATGCGGGCGCTGGTGGAAGGGACGGATAAGACCGGCTTCTCGCGGAACGAGCCCTGGAAGATGACGGGGAGCAGTCTGCCGGAGCATGAGACCTTCTTCTTCTATTTGCAGCGGATCTGTAACCACTGCACGTATCCGGGGTGCTTGGCGGCCTGCCCCCGCAAGGCGATCTACAAGCGGCCGGAAGACGGGATCGTATTGATCGACCAGAATCGGTGCCGGGGCTACAAGAAGTGCGTGGAACAGTGCCCGTATAAGAAGCCGATGTATCGGGGCACGACGCGGGTGAGTGAGAAGTGCATTGCCTGTTATCCGCGCATTGAAGGCAAAGATCCCCTCACCGGGGGCGAGCCGATGGAGACGCGCTGTATGGCGGCCTGCGTGGGCAAGATCCGGATGCAGAGCCTGATGCGCATTGGCGAGGATGGACTCTGGGCCGAAGATCGGTGGCACCCGCTCTACTATACGATTCGGGTGGAGCAGGTGGCGTTGCCGCTCTATCCGCAGTGGGGGACGGAGCCGAACGGCTTTTACATTCCACCGCGGCATAGCCCGCGCGGCTATGCGCGGCAGATGTTCGGGCCGGGCGTGGATAATGCGATTGAGAAGTATCTGGTGCCGAGCCGGGAACTGTTGGCGGTGTTGCAGCTGTGGCGGGCGAGCCAGCAGATCGTCTTCCGGTACGATGTCATTCCGGGGCCGAAAGTGTTTGAGACCCAGATCCACGGGAAGCGGTTCGAGATGTACAACGATACCGTGCTGGGCTTTAACAAGTCCGGGAAGGAAGTGGCGCGCATTCAGGTGGAAGAGCCGATCTATATTCGACCCGCCGAGCGCGTTACCTGGCTGTAACGGTCAGCAGGCCATCGCTTCTGCAATAGGGAGGGGAATTCAAAAGAGTTACCTTAGTGAGTAATACTCAATCGGAATGCGTTCCGCCTGCTTCATGCCGAATATGGTTTTGCCCGGCGGGAGCTTGGCTATACCCGGGTATGACAGTTGGGCTAGGCTGATGCCAGTCTTCCGTCGTTTGTGGCAGGCGTCCGTCTCGCACATTCTGGCTTGCAAGCACGCTATACCGGATCTTCCATGGTTGAGATCTCGCTCAAACTGTTGAACCTACAAGTCAGCGGAGTCGGACGATGGGCTTGAAGCCAATTCGGGAGGACCGACCAATCCGTCAGGAGGGCAGCCCAAAGTTGAATGGTCAGACGTATGTGACTGGCTGGAGGATTTCCTCGAGTCTGTTCATCCCCGTTCTCCCTACGATTTCACGCAAGAAACTCGAGCGGCGCTGACGACCAACTTTATTCGCACCACCTATGCGGATGGAGCTAATGCCGAGAATCACCGCATTCAAAGGACCTTTTTCTATCGATTCTAGCCGGCCGATTCTCCCCTCTTCGTTCAAGTGGATCTAGAGACTACTCCCCATGCGGGTGGTTTCGACGAATTGCTCGGCTGAGTCGTCGAGAGCACGTCCTCGTCGGCCTTTGGAGGGAAGAATGTAGAGGAGTTTTGAGTCAAGGCTTTCTTGCAGGGGAGGTGGGAGTGCCATGTGGTACGACACCGGACGCTGGTGGTCGGCCATCTGGAGTTTGGGATTGTAGACACTTTTGAACTTCCACAGCATCTTGATGAAGTTGGTCTGCCCCCGCATGAGATGTCCGGCCGCGAGTGTTGCGGTGGTTTTCAGGGCAGCCCAGCCGAGATGCTTCGTGTTAAGAACTTGTTGTGTCTTGACGAGCTCTTCATAGAACTCGGCAAGCGGGAGCCTTGTCGGCAACACAGCATGTTGAATATCGAAGAGGCGGTAATCACGCGTCTGGACCTTGCCCGATGCCGTGTGCCAACTCTCGGTTCCGGGGTAAGGAGTATTGACGCTGATGGTCACAATCTCAGGGATGTCCAGGCACCATTGTCGAACTGTCTCGAATCGCTTTCGATCCCAGTCGGGATCCGCGATCAAATTGATGGCCACACTAATGCCAAGGGAGCGGGCACATTCCAACGATTCGAAGTTTTTCCCCAGGGAGATGCGCTTTCGATGCATCCGGAGCCCTTCCTCATCGATCGCCTCCAGACCCAAGAACAGGTAATGGAGTCCCAGCGTCTTCCAGAACTTGAATACATCTTTGTTGCGCAATAGGACATCGCCACGCGTCTCCATGTGGTACTTTTTTTTGATGCCTCGCCGCGCGACCGCCTCTCCGATTTCGAGCCCCTGCTTTGCCTGGATGAATGCGACGTCATCGACAAGGAAGACCGCCGGTTCTTGAATCTGTTCCAGTTCTTCGACAGCCTTTTCAGTGCTGACCGTTCGATAGCTGCGACCATAGAAGGTCCAGGCGCTGCAAAACGAGCAATCCCAGGGACAGCCTCGCGCAAATTCGATCGAGGCGCAGGGGTCCAGGACTCCGATGAAATACTTGTGCCGGTTCCTGAGCAGATCTCGTGCAGGCCGCACATCGTCGAGGCTCTCGATAAATTGCGGCGCAGGTCCCTCACCGTCCAAGGCTACGACTCCTGGAACCTGCGTGATTGCCGCTCGGTCCTGCTCCACGGCCAGCAGCAGTTTTGGGACAGAGACTTCCCCTTCGCCCTTGAGCACACAATCAATCGCGCCATTGCCATGTTCTAAAAACTCTCGTGCCACGAAGGACGCGCTATGTCCCCCCACGAAAATAAAGACCGGTGGTATTTCCTTCTTGGTTAACTTGGCGAGATCGACGATCTCGGGAAGATTCGCCAGGTAATTGCACCCGAAGGCTACCGCGTCAGGCTTCCAGGTTCTGATGAGTGCCAGATAGTCTTTCGATGTTTCTACTTGCAGGTCGATCAGGCGAACATCATGCCCTGCCTGGCGGGCGGCCTGGGCCACCATCTCGAGTCCGAGCGGTTCCAGGCGCAGATAGATTTTGGTATACATGAGCGGACCGGGATGAACAGCGAGGAATCTCATTTCCTCAACTCTCCTCTCTTGAAGATCTCTTAAACACGTGGGCCTTGCTCTCCTGTTTTATACTTCATGAGCTTAGACACAATAGGCTTCATGGGGTACGAGTAGCCCTAGGAAAAACCCTAGCAGCAATCCTACTAGAGATGAGCAGGACTTGAATCGATCGTTGAAGCGTGAGACGTAAAATGTAAGAGGTTCTCACGGGAGATTTAGGAGGTTTGAGAGGATGTGATGAGAAAATGGCGACAGGTGATGGCTCGCCGCCTGCGAGGTTTCGACTCAATGGGATTGGGTTGGTCGTGCTAGGCCTGCGCCGGCGGAACGAGGCGGCGTCTGGCTCCTCCCTGGACGATGAGAAATTCGTAGAGCCTGCATTCCAAGGCGCCATTGAAGAGGGGAATGCGTTTGGAGGGGGCCAGACCGATCAGTTTCGGTACGCGGGCGTCGCCCGTCAGCACGTAGGCGCGCCATCCGGTGAACCGCTGCTTCAGCCAATCGCCAAGTTTGGGATAAAACGACTCCAATTCGTCCGAATGGCTGAGGCGGATTCCATAGGGAGGGTTGATCACCACGACGCCCTGGTCAGCCGGTGCGTCGAGTTCGAGAATATCGCTCTGCTTCAAGCGGATGTCGATGCCGACTCCTGCGCCTTGAAATGTCCGCTGCGCGATCTTCACCATCGCGGGATCATGGTCGGAGGCATAGATAGCGGCTGGTACCTCTGCCAGTTGTTTGGCCCGGGCTGCTTCGCGCAGGTGGCCCCAACGTTGGGTGTCGTGGACGAGCAGTCGTTCGAACCCGAAGGTCCGTGAAATGCCCGGCGGGATCTGGCGGGCCATCAAGGCGGCTTCGAGGGGGATAGTTCCGCCGCCGCACATGGGATCGAGGAGGATTTCCTTGGCGGTCCA
>DATDFW010000190.1:0-3559 GCA_036522375.1 Nitrospiraceae bacterium | reverse complement strand
AGTGCGGGAATCCGCTGCAAATAGACCACCCGGGTGTCATCGCGATAATAGGTATCCGCACGGAACCAATCCTCGTAGATGGTGCCCACAGCCGGAATCTTCAAAAGCAGCGCATCGAGATCGCCAACCGCCGCTGCGGCTGCGTTTCGGAACACGCCTCCGATGGCAAACACAAGCGCGACGAGTGCAATCCCCCCGAGGCCCACTCCCAGCAGCTTGGCCAAAAGACCCCCAACGATGCTCAGGAAAAACCATGCAGCAAGAATGTGCCAGAGCCGCACCAAGGCCGGCACATACACGGTGCGACAGGAGAAGAAGTAGCCGCCCGTTCCGAACGGCGAGGCGCAGATGTATATGGCGAGACGCTCCCGAAATAGCCGCAGATACATCCGCTTGTCTGAGAGCAGGCCGCCCTCAGCAAATTCCTCTCGCGTGATTTCCATGCCGGGGATTTTGCGAGTGGCAAGTTCCTTTTCGATATTTGCGTAAAATTCCTGCGGCGACAGGTTCAGTATGTCGTGAAAGGCGATCCAGTAGTCGAGAATGTCACCTTTCTTGTTCTCGAAGCCGAAGATGAAGTCGATCCAGCGCCGCAGCAGCTCACCCTTTTTTTCCTTGAAACCCGGGATAGCCATAGTCAGATTGTGCCTGCCATCATGGTTGAGGGGAGCTAGGTGGTCAAACTGAAAAACGGTCGAGTGACCCTGGACCCTCGGCAACGATATGAAAACAGGCAGTCCAGAAAATCGGCTCCGACACTCCCTGCGAGTTCTGCGGCCCTTGGGTTGGTGGTTGATCCTGGTCCTCCTCCTCTATGCCTATCGACAGCACCAATTGTGGATCGAGCGAACCCGGCTGACGTTCTCGGCTGTTTTACAGGGCCGATCGGTTGATTACGAAGTGAGGGCCACGCTGGATGGCCAACCGATCACCAGCGGCAACCGAATCTCCCTTGGTCAGCACACATTTTCGGTCTCTCATCCCAAAGCAGATTTGTTCTCCACGAACTTATTCGTTTGGTATGGCGCACATGACCTCGGCCAGATCGTTTTGAATCGCGGACAGGGGACGCTGGCAATTCAGTGCAGTCCGCCTGCGGCGTTGCTCACCATTAACGGCCCTGAGTTCTCCCAGACAGCAACCAACAGCCCCGGCGTGACCGTCACGGTTCCTGCCGATCATTATGTGGTCGAAGCGAAGTACCCGCGTGTCGAAGAGAGAGCGGAAGTGGCAGTCCCTGGCAATGGCACAGGCAGTTGGAATTTTGCGCCACGAATCGGTAACCTACAGGTGACGTGCAATCGGGCGGGGGCCACCTACCAATTGCGAAACGCGGAGAATCGGGAAGTGGAACGGGGCGAATTTCCCGCGACGATCCGAGACCTGCCGGAGGGCAACTACAAGCTGCTCGCCTTGCATCACGGCAACCGTCGTGAGGAGAGCGTGGCGGTGACAGCAGGAACGACGAAGAGCAACGAAATCAACTTTGCGTACGGAACCGCCGCCCTGGAAAGCGAACCAGCGGGTGCGACGGTAACCACGGCCGATGGGCGTTCATTGGGAGTGACTCCATTGCGGTTATCAGAATTAAGCGCCGGTCACTGGGAGTTTATTTTGCGACGGGAAGGTAGCGAATCCACTACCGTGTCACTGGAGATCACTGCGAACCAGACGAATTCCTTTCGGACCAATCTGGTCAGCAGCAGTTACGTGAGAGCCATGAGCAATGCGCGACGGTATCTCCAGGCAGCAGATTACGACAGGGCCTTGGAAGCAGTCGGCGAAGCGCTCCGATTCAACAAGGACGATCATGACGCCATGGCTCTTCAAACGGAAGCCACGCGGCAAAAGGCTTTGCACCATGCCGAGGCCCTCGGAAAAAAGCGTAATTACGCGGGGGGCATCACCGAATTGGAAACGGTCCTGAAAACACTGCCGGACGACGAGGAAGCAAAACAGATGTTGGCCGACTTCAAGAAGCGTCAGGAGGAACAAGGGAAACGTCGACCGCAGGAAGAAGCGAGCCGTGCGAAGGCGATCTTCGATGCGGTCGTGGCGAAGGATCCAGACGCCAGCTTGTTTGAGAGTCAGGAACTCACCAGTAGCAAATTGGTAAAAGAAGTAGAGTTGAGAATTCGCGCGAATCTCCAGAACGTGCAGCCGACGTTTGTGCTCAGTGAATCTCGAAACCCCGAGCCAGAAACTTTTGTGATCGAGGCCAAGCAACAAGTGCCGGGCGGAATGCGTCGTTGCTGGATCGTTGGCGGACAAACGTTCCCGGACGAAGCGCAGATTTTCTTCAAGGTTGTGGAATACACGACGGGCAAGGGCTTAAACGTTCTTGGCTTGGTTCTCATCAAAACGGACAAAGTGAGCCTTGTGCCCGTGCATGCATCGCGGGTTGAGAAGATGACTGATGCACTTCAGGCCCAGGTGAAAGAGGGAATTCGGATACTGACGGGCTCCAAGATGCGGTTGAATAGGTCTTCTCACGTGACATAGTGGAGGCAGGAAAACGTGGCATAAGAAAAACCTCGGCTGATGAATTCAGTCGAGGTTTGTATGTCTCAGTGCTGCAGCAATCCCAATTCTCGAAGCGAGCAATGTCGCTCATGGCCGACAATTACGTGATCGAGCACCTCGATCTTTAGTATCTGACCGGACCGTACAAGTTCACGAGTCAATTGAATGTCTTCTCGTGAAGGGACAGTCTCGCCGCTGGGATGATTGTGCATCAACAGGATGGCGTATGCTGCTCCGACCACTGCGGTCCGAAACACCTCACGCGGGTGAACCACCGTCGCATCCATCGTTCCGATCGATACGATATGATGACCCCTCACGCGGTTTCGGATATTCAGCAGCAGTACCACGAAGCATTCCCGATTCGTATCGAAGTAAGGATGGGTAACCACATGCGCGCGCCAATAGGAAACTGCCTTGTCGGGCGTATCACACAGTTGCATCTCCTCCGGGACGGGACACTCTCGGAGGGCAACGATTTTGAACTCCTTAGGCTGCCGCATGCTGAACTCCTTCCTCGGTGTGGTGAACTGCCAGGATGAAGTCACAGGCCTTTTGGGCTTGTGCTGCCGCCTGAACGACCAACCTCTTGTCGTCCTTCAATCGGGCCAACCAACTTTGGATATACCCGGCCGAGCCTTCGATGGTCTGGTTCACCATCTCACAATGGCCGCACAAGAATGCAGCGCCCATTTCCGCAACCAACTCCTCCTTGCTGTACGGGTCACTCCCGAAATGAATCGCTTCGGTGATCCCGTCGCGATTCAGCCGGGTCTGGTGCCCCGTGGCGTGCGTGAGTTCATGGAACAGGACGCAGTAGTACGATTCCGGAACCCGAAACAGTCCGGGGTCGGGCATGGATACTTTGTCTTCACGAGGGGAATAGCAGGCACGGGATGATCCGTGACAGATTTCCGGTCGCTGCGGCATGGCAGCCACGATCCGTTCACCTTCCTTGATCGGCTCGAACTGATGGGCGACTTCCAAGGTCGGAACGTTCGCCAGATTCTCACACTGCGCCACGTTGAAAACATGG
>DATDFW010000189.1:0-3976 GCA_036522375.1 Nitrospiraceae bacterium | reverse complement strand
ATCCGTATCGTACCTTCGTCGAAGCCATGAACGAAGGTGCCGTGACCCTGGCCATGGATGGCACGATCATCTATTGCAACCGGGGGTTCGCCGATCTCCTCGGCATGATATCGGAACAGACGTTTGGCAGGCCATTTCTCGATTTCGTGGTGTCTTCCAACCGGCCGGAGTTCGTTGCGCTGCTAGCGCAGGGTGCTTGTGTCAATGTCCGAGCCGAGTTGTGGCTTGAGCAGGCTGACGGAACGGCGATTCCCGTTCGGCTCTCAGCCCGGCGCCTCCCGGAGAACGGTGGTAATTATTGGTGCCTCGTTGTCACGGACTTGCGCAGGCAAAAACTTTTCGACGCTTTGCGCAGAAGCGAGGAGCACCTGCGGGCCTTTACCGTCCAATTGGAGCAGCGGGTCGAAGAACGAACGAGGGAGCTGATCGTGTCACAAGAACGTCTGCGTGCGTTTGCGAACGAGCTGAATTGGACGGAACATCGCGAGCGCAAGCGGATGGCGACAGAACTGCACGATAATCTGGCTCAACTCTTGGCGCTGTCCATGATGAAGCTGGCGCAGATCAAACAAAAACGGGAGCTGACATTGGCCAGTACCGATCTGGTGAATAAAGTGCAAGAGCTCCTGGTGGAGGGACTGAAGTATACCCGCACGCTGATCAGCGATCTGAGCCCTCCATTGCTGCATGACCTCGGGTTATCGTCCGCGCTCAGTTGGTTGGCCGAGCAGATGCGACGCCACCAGTTCACTGTGACCGTTGAAACACCCCAGGAGGGCGATAGTTTCAAAGTTTCGGAGGAGCAGGGCGTGTTGCTGTTTCAATCGGTCCGTGAATTATTGCTCAATTCCATCAAACATAGTGGTGTTCGTGAGGCGACGGTGTCGCTTGCCGAACATGACGGCATATTGAGGATTGACGTGCGTGATAGGGGCAAGGGTTTCGATGCATACGCGAAGAAAAGAGATAACAGTTCGGATCATTTTGGACTGTTCAGTATTAGCGAACGGATGGAGGCGATCGGGGGGCGCCTCGAACTGGAATCGGCAGCCGATAAAGGCACCAGGGCGACGCTCATACTGCCGTTGGCCAGTGTTACCACCGTGAGTTTTAAAGGAATGCGTTCTGAGTTGTCAGCATCAACGATTATCTCCCAGGCATCCGCTCATCGCATACAATCCCGTGAGGAAGAACTCACGACTGATACCTCCCGGGTGCAGCCGATTCGTGTACTGTTGGTAGACGACCATGCCATGGTTCGGCAAGGCTTGCGAACCGTGTTGGCCAGCTATACGGATATCGAAGTGGTGGGTGAAGCGTCGAACGGGGAAGAGGCCCTTGTCTATGTCGCGACGCATCGGCCGCCGATCGTCGTGATGGACATTAATATGCCAAAGATGAATGGCATCGAAGCCACTGCAGCCATTCGAACCCGCTATCCCGAGATTAGTGTGATTGGCTTGTCAGTGCAAGCTGGCGGGGAAATACAGCAGGCCATCCTGAACGCCGGTGCCGCCCTCCTGCTGACCAAGGAGGCTGCAGTGGAACAACTCTATCAGGCAATTCAGGCAGTGCGGCAAGGCACTCAGACACGAGCAATATTGAATGATGAGGAGACGGTGCCGGAGAGGCCTACTGTTAATCCTCTCACTGATAGTCCCGACCGATCGTCATTGACCACACCGGTTCCAGCCTTGACGCCTTTCCCCTTGAATATGTCTCCTTTCTGACATTTTTGTTTTGTGCCTTCCGATTAGTACTACCGAGTTCATCAAAGCCTGCGACATGGTTCAGAAACCGAAGGTAGACCATTCCACCTAAAGTTATCCGCGTTTGCTTGCTTACCTGGCGAATCATACATACGGTGCGGCACGGTGCTCTTCGGTTCTTCTTTCGTCGATTGGAGATGAGGGAAGCTGGTTAAAAGATCCTGTTATCAGATTAGCCGTAACCTCGCCTTCCATGCTGCGCGAGTGTTTCGCGGCAAGTGCTTCAACCCCGTGTTATCGGAAGACCTTTGAATGGACTCTCTTTGGTGCTTGAACATTTCGAGATTTACTGATGGAGGGCTTCAGACCATCTATTTCATACAAAAAAGCTGCTCTGTACCTGACTGGGTGATTTTTACGATAGTGTCGTCAACTTTGATAAACTTGCAAGCTTCCAAGTGCTTTAGGGCCGGTCCGATCTCTCCTGTTCCATCCGGATCGAAATGAAGGTAGATGGTCGCCCAGCAGGTCGGGCCTTTCTCTGTGAGGTACCGTAAGATAAGCGTTTTGCGCCTTGTCCATTCTGTATCGTCCAGCTCGGCAGGAGTATCTACCATCTTTCCCCTCCAAATAAATCTTATTCAAAGAACGAAAGCAGCATAAGCTAAGAGACTCAAGCGGCATAACTGGTAAAGACCCTAGTTCGGTGGATCGTGGGTAGAATGAAAAAATGAAAATATAGTATGGCATCAGCCGTTCCCCGGTTGCGCGGACCGATCTATACACCGGCCAACAGCCGGAGAAAGCGAACACTCCATCATGCTGATCACTAATACGTATACTAGGTTGATCCTCGTGTCTTTTCCTCATACCCTCACCCTTTGCCCTCAGCACGAGCACCGAGGCCTCTACCGCTTCGCCAACTCGTGTCGGCGCTCCTCGCCATCGAGCAGACCACAGGGACCGTGCTAACACTCACGCTGTCTCAGTTCGAGACGGCGGCAGCGATCACGCGACGATGGGCGGACAATGCCCTGTGCCTCGTCGATGCGCTCGGACGCACGACGTTCCTGAAGCACTGCGATGAGGTCTTGCAGACCGTTCGAACGCATCCCGCCGGTCTACAGATCGGCCAGCTGCCACAGCGTCCCGCAAAGGATTCGTGACGGCATTGCGGGCTACCAACAGTTGCGCGTCCCACTCTTGCTTGACGGACGCGTTGATCCCAATCAATGCCTCAATCTCGTGTTTCATGTCAAAGCGTCGGCCAAGACCGCGAAGGAGGAGGGCATCGAGCATCTCCGCCGGGAGATTGGACGGGCCACAAGGCCACGCTGTGAACGTCGCGAGCCAGTTGTTCCAAAGCGACCCGCAACTCACCTGGGAAGCCACCATGCTACTCGGCGGCCGAATCGTAATAGGAGGTCAGCAAGCCCGAGGTTCTCATGGCCCACGGCGCATGGATCGCGAGCCAAGGGAGGACGACATTTTCCAAATGTTGACTGGTACCGGCGCGCTCACTCACGAGGCGGTGGGAGGGAGGTTGGAGGACGATGCTCGTGGTGATTTGGACTTGGAGCGCAGACGTAATTGCCAAATCAGTACCCCGGCCATAAGTAATGCGATTCCTAAGCCAGCAATTACCTCGAGGATTGTGGAAAGGGTCGTCACTTGCGATCCAGCGGGCCTTGCTCGACCATCAGTTTCCTTTCACTATTTCGCAGGATGGCAAGAAATAGTGTGGTCTCAGGTGAAGGCACACGCAATGAGCAGAAACATTCACGACGCAACTTTTCCGTAACGGCAATGTCTCCTCTCATTTCGCGCACGATGGCAGATTAGAAGCATTTCAGCAATACGGGAATTACGAGGGTCTTAAATGTGAAAATACCAGGCCCTTCCACATCCCTCGTCGTTGCGAATTCAGCATCCGTAGGTAACACAATAAGAAGCAGCGTCCGCAGCTAACACAACAAGAAGAATGGATAGTATGCGCCACGTGGTCAGCATGTCATGCTTTGATAACCGGCTTCGCTTCTACTTCCCCTTCGGTCCGGGGCCATAATGCCAAGTTGAATAGAGTGCGATCAGAACTATGAGAAGCAAGAGTCCGTAACTGATGATGCGAATAACAATGCTTCGCCATCGTTCGTTCACTCCTTCAGTTCCTCCAGTAAGGAAGTGGGCACGAAGTTACTTCCCATTGGCAGGAGGCGCTTCTTGTTCTGTCGGGACCGCATTGACTTCGGCTTTGAGTCGAGGGCTTG